>JACMNZ010000056.1 GCA_014378285.1 Pseudopedobacter sp. | reverse complement strand
GGAGCATATTTTATCGCCTAACAGGATCAACTATATTACGGATACAGAAACTTTAATAGAAGAACATATTCCTGGTTTACCAGGTGATGTTTTTGTTGATGAATATATTAACGACATTAAATTTAATCAAACCCGTATTAGCAAAGAATTTGTTAAATTTAATGAACGTTGCTTTGTGCGACTTTTGGGAGATATGCGTTCTTATAATTTTGTAGTAGATATTACGCCAGATATAGAAGGAAATCAGTATAGGATAAGAGCAATAGATTTTGATCAGCAATCTTATGAAGGAAAGTTAAAACTCTATTTGCCTCAGTATTTTAAAGAGAATAACAATTTGGTTTTTTTAGGGGTAGAATCCATCAATGAAAAAACGATGAAGCAATATCAACAAGAGGAACGGAGTATCATTAGTCATAGGGTTAAATTGGCTCGCTATCGTTTAAAAGAGCTTTTTGAAGCTTCTTTAACTGATGAAATATCACCTATAGAGAAAACTTTATCTTTAGGAAAAGAATTGGCTATTTACCATAACGATAAAAAATTTACCAAAATTAGGCACATGGGCAGATTGGTTAAAGCCCATATTTATGCTTGTTTAGAAAATAAAAAAAGTTAAACATTTTTATGATTAATTGGTAAAAATATTATTTTTTAATGATATGTTGGTAGATATTGAAGGTTCACTTTCATTCTTAACTCTATCTAATGTAGTAATTAAATAAGTATAAGTCTTACCTTTTTCTGCTGTAGTATCTTCATAAGAAGTGATATCTCCGTAATAAATCTTTTTGATATTACTAGTTTGGGTAATATCTACCCGGCTATCTTTATCAAAACGGTAGATCACAAAGCCATAAGCTCTATCACCATCTTTAGCTTTTAAAGGTAATTTCCAACTTAATAAAACACCTTTATCATCTTGTATGGCCAGCAAGTTTTGTGGAGGATTTGGAGCAATAGAATCTAACCAAAGCATCAGCGGTGGTAAAGCAGGATTTTTATAATAGTTATTTGCTAAAGTATCGGCTATGCCTAATGGATTTCTTGTTAAAGATTTAGAGCTAAAGAAGACGCTTCCTTGTACTCTAGGATTGTTTCTATTATAAGTGATTTGTCGGCCTAATTGGTCAGGATTTTTCCAAACTAATTCTTTTGTTGCGTTTACTTTATAAGCTCCATGTCCAATATATAAGTGTCGCCCGTAAGTATTATCGCTCCACCAATCTACTAAATTACCGTAAGGTGCTGCCCTAGTTTCAAAAGCCCAATAAATTTGAGGATTAATATAATCTACCCAACCTTCTTTTACCCATTTTCTAGCATCGGCATAAATGCCATAATAAGAATCGCCTCCATAACTAACAGAACCTTCCAGGTCTTGACTTTTATTTTTCCAGATTCCGAAAGGACTTACACCAAATTTCACATATTTTTTATGGGCATGGATGCTATCGTTTAATTCTTTGATTAATTCATCAACATTATAGCGTCTCCAATCCTTAATATCGGCTATGCCATTATTATATATTTTAAATGTTTCTACATCATCAATAAACTGACCTTTAACCGCATAAGGATAAAAATAATCATCAAAATGCACTCCATCAATGTCGTAATTATCAACCACATTGGTAATTACTTTATTAATATATGACCTAACTTCTGGTAAGCCAGGGTTAAAAAGCTTTTTCCCATCGTATTTAAAAAACCATTCTGGTTTTGTTTTAGTAATGTGGTTAAAAACTATATTTGCTTCATTACCGTCAAAGGTTGCCCTGTATGGATTAAACCATGCATGTAATTCCATTCCTCTTTTGTGGCATTCTTCTATGGCAAATTGAAGAGGGTCATAAAAAGGATTTGGCGCTTGCCCTTGTTTACCAGTTAAATATTGCGACCATGGTTCGTCTGTTTTGGCATAAAAAGCATCTGTTGCTGGTCTAATCTGAAACATAATAGCGTTTATCCCTTCTTGTTTATGATTATCTAATAAAGTGATCAATTCTTGTTTCTGCTGAGCAGTGGTTAAGCCTTGTTTGCTCGGCCAATCGATATTTACAACAGTAGCTACCCAAACACCTCTAAATTCTCTTTTCGGAGAATTAATTGTTTGCGCATTAACAGTTGTAATTAATAGAATGATAATGGTATATAAAACCAAATATTTTTTCATGGAGAGAATTTCAATTTTATGATGAAGCGCCAAAGATAGTTAATCTTTATAGAGCTGGTAATTGATGTGGATTGTTGTTAGAATTTTTTTGTTTGTGATATTGATATGATAATTGATAATCTAACGTTTTCTATTTATCTTTTTTAAGAAAGGCATTAAAAAATTAAATATTATTGCTTTTCATAAAATTTTATATAATATCGTAATGGAATAATCAAAACGTTTAAATTTTACACTAAAAAACTAAAATGGAAAATCAAGAGCAAAAGAAAAGAGATACTAATAAAATTTATTTTCTGATAGCGGTTATAGTGGCTTTATTAGGTACTAATGTTTATTTGTACTTTCAAAAAAATAAATCGGATCAAAGGATTGTTACAGTGAGTGATGAAAAAACAGCACTAACAACAGAATTAGAAAAATTAGAGACGGAGTTAGAACAGGCTAATAACTCTACAACAGAACTTTCTACAGATCTTAAAGCTAAAGACGATGAACTAAAAGCTAAAATTGCCCAATTAAAAATTGCACTAGGTAAGGGAACTTTAACAGCCGGCGAACTTGCTAAAGCAAAAGAAGATGTTAAACAATTAAGATATTTTGTGGGTAAGTACACCAGTGATATTGATGAATTAACAAAGAAAAATACAGCTTTAACTGGTGAAAGAGATAGTTTAAAATCCACGGTGACCAATGTTAAACAGCTTGCTGATAACTTAAGCAAGGCCAATGATTCTTTAAATACCAAGGTAAAAACTGGGGCAGCGTTAAAATCTTCTCAAATACAAATTAATGCTTTCAGAATTAAAAGTAGTGGAAAAGAAACCGAAGTAACTAGGGCTAACACCGCTCAAAAAATAAAGGTGATGTTCACTATCAGTACAAATCCTATTGCAGAAAAAGGTAACCATGATATTTACATGAGGGTTTTAGACCCGGCAGGGAATTTAATTATTGGCGAAGGTGGTTCGTTTAATGCAAACGGGCAGGACTTACAATATACTTATAAAACAGCTGTAGAATTTAATGGAGAAGCTAAAACCTTTACTTTAGATTGGAATAACAGAAACAACTTTGAAATTGGTACATATTCTGTAATTCTATATGCCGATGGGTATACAATGGGCAGAGGCTCATTTAGTTTGAGATAAAAATCTTTTTGCAAAATTTATAAAAAAGCCAGTTAGAAAATCTTATTCTAATTGGCTTTTTTATGCTATCAATAATTTACTCTTTGTTTATTTTAATTCCCTTATCATCAAATTTATGATAAAGAGTTTTGGAAGGAAACGCGAAATCTGCATCATTATTTAAAACAATTTCCATAACCTTATAATTAATCTCTTCTTTAATTTTCATGTAAATTGTATAATCAACAATTTCTATGTAATAAAGTACTTGAATGTTTAAAGAGGAATCACCAAAAGCATCAAATGTTACTAAGGTATCCATACTGGTTTCGTGATGCTCGTCTATATAAGCTTTTATCTGCTCGGTAATCTTCCTAATTGTTGCTTCTAGCGTACCATACAAAACGCCAACATTAAACTTAACCCTTCTCAAATTTCTTAATGTAAGATTTTCTAAAGGGCTGTCAATCATTTTTTTATTAGGGATTATTACCAAGGTTTTATCTAATGTACGCACCACGGTACTTCTAAAACCTACTTTTTCAACCACCGCATCGTACCCTGCAACGTGTACCAAATCACCAACTATAAAAGGTTTATCTGCAAAAATGGTAAAAGACCCTAATAAATTTTGTAAGGTATCTTGTGCTGCCAATGCAATAGCCAAACCTCCGATACCTAAGCCTGCAATAATAGTTGCAACGTTCAAATCAAATACGGCACCCATTACAAAGAAAACCCCAAAAATGATGGTAATTATTTTAAAAAGCTCTCGTAAAAAGGGAACCATTTGGTCGTCTGTTTTAGAATCCGTTAAACTTGCCCTATATTCAAAAACATGAGATACAAAATCAATAAGTTTTAAAAGGATTTTAAACGAAGAAAGGATAATCATAAGGATAAAAATCTTATCCAAAACATCTATAATGGTTATTGTATAAACAGATTTATTAATGTTTCTTTTAAAGATAACTTCATTTAAAGGATAATCGAGTTGATTAATAGCAATATAAAAAATAACAATCATTATTAAAAACTGCAATGGGGCTAACAATAGGGCCAAAAACTTATCAGCACTATATTGCTTTGCGAAGCTCTTAAATAAGGTAAAAATTAATTTGCTGAGAATTTTAGAAACAATCTTTTTTAAGAATAGTCCAAATAAGATGATGCCAATAAATAGTAAATAGTTTTTAATGCTATTACCTAAAACTATTTGATTAAGAAAAGATAAATCCATAGTTAAATGTGCTACGTTTTAATTGAATTAAAAACTGATTAAACAAAAAAACCTCCCGAGGATAATCGGAAGGCTTTACAAAATATTTTACTTTATTATACCCTTTTTGATTTGATACGGGCAGCTTTACCGGTAAGTTCACGTAAGTAAAACAATTTAGCTCTTCTTACTTTACCAACGCTGTTCACATCTATTTTCGCAATGTTTGGGGAGTTAAAGGGAAAAATACGTTCAACACCAATGCCATTAGACATTTTACGAACAGTAAAAGTTTCAGTAGCGTTTTGGCTGTTTCTTTGAATTACCACACCTTGGTAAAGCTGAATACGCTCTTTAACACCCTCTTTGATTTTATAATGTACAGTAATAGTATCTCCAGCCTTAAATGAAGGGTGAGACGGTTTTGCGATGGTTTGTTCTTCTACAAATTTTACTAAATCCATGATTTCTTGAGATTTAAACGATAAAAAAATGATCATCGTTCCTTAAATTTCGGAGTGCAATATTAGGAAATAATTTTTACAAATAAAAGTCAAATTTGAAAATTATAAAAATCAATTAAATATTTTCCCTGAAGACTTATTATTCCAATAAATCTGGCCTACGCTCTTGCGTTCTTTTTAATGCCTCGTCATGTCGCCAATTCTCTATTTTTAGTTGGTCACCGCTTAACAAAATATCCGGGACTTTATGTCCATTCCAATCCGCAGGGCGAGTGTAAACTGGTGCATCCAATAAACCATCCTGAAAAGAATCCGATAGGGCAGAAGTCTCGTCATTTAAAACACCCGGAATTAATCTTACAACTGCATCAACAACAATTGCAGCGGGCAATTCACCTCCAGAAAGCACATAATCGCCAACAGAAATTTCTCTGGTTACAAAAATATCTCTAATGCGCTGGTCAATTCCTTTATAATGCCCGCAAAGTATGATCACATTTTTTAAGCTAGAAAGTTGGTTTGCCATCGCTTGATTTAAAGTTTCCCCATCTGGCGACATAAAAATCACCTCATCATAATCTCTTTCATTTTTCAGTTTTTCTATACAAGCGGCAAAAGGAGCAATCTGCATCACCATTCCGCTGCCACCTCCGTAAGGATAATCATCTACACTTCTTTGCTTTTGCGTAGAATATTCACGTAAATTATGGACAACAATTTCTGCAATACCTTTCTTTTGCGCCCTTTGCAAAATAGAATGTGCAAACGGACTTTCTAACAAGCCAGGTAAAACAGTAATGATATCGAAACGCATGGTGCGAATTTATGATTTTAAACTTTATTTTTTTATTTGGGTGTTTCCCAAGCTTCGCAAGGGGGCGGGCTTTACACTATAGTTTTTTGTGAAAAACAAAAAAGCTGCCGCTTCAATCCCTAACACAAAACTTATAGATTTTTATAAATACTACAAAGCATGATTTAAAGGATTAAAAGAAATTCTTAATCCAAGTACAATTCTAACAAACCATCTGGCAAATCAAGCTTTATCAATTTCTTTTTCATATCCATCTCTAAAATAAAAGCCTCATTTAAGGGAATCAAAACATCTTTTTCTTGATAATGGATTGTTGCCAAAAACTGTTGTGGAAATTCTTGTACTTCTAAAATCTCTCCTAATGTTCCTTTATTCAAATCCTCGGCTGTAAAGCCAATTAAATCTGTATAAAAAAAAGTTCCTTTTTCACGTTTAGGTTTTAGCCTATTTGGTAAAAATATTTTCTTTTTAGTAAGCGGTTGCGCTTTATCAATATGGTCAAT
>JACMNZ010000055.1 GCA_014378285.1 Pseudopedobacter sp. | reverse complement strand
TAATACTACTCACTCACGCTAAGCAGAACATGCTATAAAAATAAATATCATGCAAAATCCATACCTAATACCTTTTTGAATTGGATATTGGTTTCGTTTTCAACAAGAAAGAGCTTAATTACTTTAATTCGTTCGATTTTTAAGGAGCTATAGGTTCAAAAAAAAATAAAACGAGACCTAATCATCGATCAGTACTGTTTTATACTCCTTCTGCAGAAGCTTGGTTTACCAAACCGTTCAATTCATTTGCAAATACGCTAGGTTTTTAGCGTAAAAGCTAGAACCTGGTTTTTTTAAAGGTGGGTTACCTGTATACAACTTACTTTCCAATACGTGATCTTCCGGATCTAATAGTTAGGCAGTAGCAACCAGCCATTTATAGGTTAGAGCAAAGTAAAAAAGTAGAGGAAGAAATACTGGATAAGATTACTTTAGTTCAAAGAATTAAAGCAAATCACAACAATTAACACTATTAATATAATTGCCAAACCGTTGTTGTAAATATCAGTAGTTCAAAGAATGAAAGCAAATCACAACTTATATAACACCGGGATAAACCATCTTGGTATTTAATTCTGTAGTTAAAGTGTTTTCCACAGGTTTAGATTTGATGCTTCAAAGTGGCGAATATTTAATATAAAAGCAAATAGCCCAGACAATTAGCGAAAAATTAATACCAGAATCCTTAATTAATAAAAACTCCAAATTGTCTTAATCGTCTTTAAATCTATTTTTAATTTGATTGATTACTCAAAACTAAGGATAAATAAAACTTATTAATTACGGAAACCCGTAAAGGACCATTAACAAATAATTGTCAAAGGAAATGTCATCCTGAGCGGAGATGAAGGGCGGCATGACTGGTGATGAAATTATGGTTTAAACATGGATGCTTCGACTCCGCTCAGCATGACAACGTATCTCAACATGACAATGTATTCCGCTCAGCATTACAACGTATAAGATTGAGGGAAATGTAATCCTGAGCGGAGATGAAAGTGTGGCATGACTGGTGACGAAATTATGATTTAAACATGGATGCTTCGACTTCGCTCAGCATGACAACGTATTCCGCTCAGCATTACAAAGTATTCCTATCACCAGGAACAACGTATAAGGGAAAGGGAAAGGTCATCCTGAACGTAGATGAAGTGTGGCATGACTGGTGACGAAATTATGATTTAAACATGGATGCTTCGACTCCGCTCAGCATGACAACGTATTCCGCTCAGCATTACAACGTATTCCTATCAGCAGGAACAACGTATAAGGGAAAGGGAAATGTCATCCTGATCTCGAATTGATTTTTTAATTGGCAACCCTAACATATAAACCAAAATTTTATTTTCCTAAATAAAAACATTTTAGTCATTTAATTGATTATCAGTTAATATTTTAAACCTCTAAAAATTACAAGGTAATCGTTTGCTCAGTTAAATGCATACTGACATCCTTAATTTATGATCTATGTCTTCTATAACATCTCCTTCAGACGATAACGCTATTTACCAAGAAACTTTAAAAGATAACGATTATTATAAATCGATCATCGATAACAATTCCTTCTATGTAGTAAAAACTGATTTGGAAGGTAAATACACCTATCTCAATCCATTTTTCTGTTATACTTTTAGCCTTAAAGCAGAGGATTGGATAGGACAAAGTTCTTTATCCTTGATTGTACCAGAAGACCATCAAACTTGCTTGGACACAGTTAATGAATGCTTTACATCTCCTAAAATCACTCATCGGGTAATTTTAAGAAAGCCTATACCTAAAGGCTTTCTCTCTACACAATGGGATTTTAAAATGCTGACGAACGAAGAAGGATTTCTTATAGAGATTTTGTGTATCGGTCATGATATAACCTCACTAATCATTAAACAGAAAGAACTAGAAGCCCTGGTTGGGATAACTTCTAACCAAAACAAAAGGCTTATAAATTTCACTTATATCGTTTCACACAATATACGTTCTCATGTGGCTAACATTCTTGGAATTGTCAATCTTAACGAGGTTGCTGAAGAAGAAATGGACTCAAAAACAGCATTGGCTTTTGTAAAAAAGAGTTCAACCAGCCTTGATCAAACTATTAGAGCTTTGAATGATATCATTAGTATTCAAACCAATACTCAACTACCATTGTCAGAGATTAATGTGCAATTCGAAATTAAAAGAATAGTGGATAGCATAATTATGTTATTCCGCAATACCGGCACAGTTATCAATTATCTGTTTAGTGATGATAAAGTATTATTTACAAATCAGGCTTATTTTGAAAGTATTTTATTAAATCTGATCACTAATTCCCTTAAATACCGATCGCTGGAAAGGTCTCTGATTATTAATGTTGATATATTAGATGTTCCTGATTATACCATATTAATATTTAATGATAATGGGATAGGGATAGACTTGGTAAAGAATAGAGATCGGCTCTTTGGCATGTTCAATACTTTTAACGGCAATAAAGATGCAAAAGGCATGGGTCTTTTTATAACCAAGACACAAATAGAAGCAATGAAAGGCCTTATAGAAGTGGAAAGCGAATTTGGAAAAGGCACTACATTTAAAATATATTTTCCAAAAAAATGATCCAAAAATGAAATCATTTTTTACAAATGTATGAGCTAATTTGTGTTTTGATAATAACGTTAAAGATAACGACTACCTGCTGTAAATCTCAATATTAAATCAATTTCTGCGCCAACTGTTACTACACATATCAAAAACATGATAACCTGCCAATAACAAAGCTATTCAATAAATTATTGGATCGATACAAGGAGTGGCTAATATGAAAGCCAAGGTATAAAACCTTCATCACCAACAAAATGGATAATGAGGTTAATAAAGGATAATGGGTTTTGTATTTCTAATTCGTAATTGTGTCTGCCATCTTAATGATGCTCATCATTCCTGACGTAACCACCATTATTACAGCAGTTTGATTGATTTTTGTTTTCTTGATTTACGTGGTTATCTTGATTTTCTTTATTCATTTAACCTCCTCAATTTAAAAACCAAAGTTTGGCTTTTCTTATTGCTTTTTTAATAGCATCACTTTTAGATAACTTTCTATCTTGAATTAATTATTGTGCAATTGCTTTTTCCTTTTCTTGAACCTCTGGTCTTAAATCTCCCATCTAATCTGTAAATTCTCTAAATATATTATCCATTATTTAAAATTAAGGTTTAATAATTACCCACCCTTGGGAACCACGAATAATTAATTCTCCATTTCCGGTGGGTACAATAGAGACAAAATCATAAATACTATTTTCATTTAGGCCTTTTTCTATTAAAGAGTTACGGCACTGACTTAAAATTACGCCTTTGTTAGATAAATCCTTCAGTTGAGTTTCGTAATTGCTACCCTTTAACATAGCTTCTGTTCCGCCTGAAAAAGCAACCAATTCTATATTTATTTTACCTTTTAAACGTGGGTCTTCTAACGCATTATTAATATTCCGGATGGCTTTGTTAATGATTTTAGGGTCATTAGTATCTAGCTGGTAAATCGCTTTATAACCCGCTAATTCTGCTTTAGCGCCAGTAAAATTGTTTTTACCTTCTGGCAACTTGCTTCTTATTTTACAAGAGCTTATTGATATTGTTAATAGTAGGAAAATAGCTATATATTTCATGGTTATTTTTAACATACTCCTTCAAATACGATGCCTTATAAATTATTCCTTTCTTAATTTATCCATAAAATCTATAAATTTCTGATTCTTATAATCTGCAGCGCCTTCATGTTTAAAAACAATTTGACCTTTCTTATCAATAACTAAGGTAGTAGGCAATGAACTTTGAAACATATTTTCTGGTATTGAAGTTGCTGGTAAGAATACCGAAAGATCATACTTTTTTCTTTTCATAAATTGTACAGATTTCTTAAGGTTATTATCAGCATCAACCATTAAGATCACCACATTATTATCGTCTTTAAAATGTTGTTTCATTTTATTAATAGCTGGCATTTCTGCAATGCAAGGCGGACACCAAGTAGCCCAAAAATTGATGAACACTACCTTACTTTTTAAATCATTCAAAGAAATAGTTTCTCCATCTTGCCCTTTAAACGCAACGCTATTATCCACAAGAGTTTTATTTTCTTGATTATCAGAAATATCAGGTTGAAACAATCCAATATTCATTAAACCCTGTATAACGCTAGACTTAACACCAGGAACTATGAGCATAGTTATGATAAATAAAATCATTAGACCAGTAATGCCATTAGACAAATTAAAGAAGTTCTTCTTTTTATTTTTCATAATTAAGATATATTATGAAGATAGCCTTTTTAACGATATTTATTTGACAATACCTGAGAGATTTTAATAATGGTTATATAAACTATCCTCAATTATATAAAGACAATAATTTTAAATGTATTGATGTTAAATATTGATATATACAAAAAGACTAGCCAATTCTAAAGCAACTGGTTTTTCTTCTATTTATTAACTACATGAAAACATATAATGAAACAAAGTTGCAAATAATTCATTAACAATCAAGTATCAACATATTAAAATTTTTATACCTACTACGCAGATTTGTTACAATTTTATTTATTAAACGTCATTTTATTTGATAATTTTGTGTAATGAATGTTTTTAAAAATAAGAAACTAAGAAATGGGGGATTAGCATTTATATTGCTAGGTCTTCTTTTTGCTTCTGTTCCTTTTTTTAAAATCTACCATCATCATACCTATTCAAAGGATACCGCAAAAGTTGCGCATATTAAAGATTATGAGGCCAATTGTTGTAATCCTATTAAAATTAAAAGCCACTTTAATAGTATCCTGATACTGATAGAAACTAAAATAAAATTATATTTTATTGATAATTACAGTTTCACTTATTACAACTACTCTTTTAAGAATTCCGTTAAGCTAAATAATAAAGCTCCCCCTGTGAATACGATAGTATAGGTTCACTCAAAAATTAGTTTCCATTAAATTTTTCTAATGTTTTTTCTTAAACACTATTGGTGTTTAGCATTTTTTATATTGCTAAACACCAATAATTTATATTCTCAAGAATGTAATTTTATTCTTTTTGGCACTATTAAAGATGCCAATAGTAAAGAGGTTTTACCCGGTGCTAGCATCAAATTAATAGGTGCCAAGCAACAAACTATTACAGAAGTGGATGGTCATTACCATTTAGAAAGTCTTTGTAATCAATTATATACCATTGAGATTTCTTTTATAGGTTTTGATACAAAGACGCAAAAAGTAAACATAAACGGAAAAACAGAACTAAATATAAACCTTTTTCCCAACCCAAAAGCCCTTAACGAGGTAGTAATAACAAGAGAGAAAATTAAAGAAACCACGGTGCAAACTAGGTCGGTTTTAAGTGGGATGGATTTAGAACAAACAAAAGGGCTGAGTTTAGGTGAGGCTTTAAAAAAAATCCCTGGCTTAAGTTCGTTACAAACCGGACCATCAATTTCTAAGCCCGCAATCCATGGGATGCATTCTAACCGGGTTTTAATTTATAACGCTGGTGTTAGGCAAGAAGGACAACAATGGGGTGCAGAGCATGCGCCAGAAATAGATCCCTTAATAGCTAACCAAATTATCGTTTTAAAAGGAGCTTCTGCAGTAGCTTATGGTTCTGATGCCATTGCAGGAGTAATCTTGGTAGAACCGCAAGCACTAAGTTTTGGAACGGGAACAAGAGGGGCAATTAATCTTATAGCAGGAACCAACAACCGCCAAGGCTTGGCAAACCTTAATTTGGAAAACGCTGGACTTAAATCTAATAATTGGGCTTATAGAGCTTACTTTACCTCCCAAGTTGCTGGCAATTCTAAAACGCCAAATTATTACCTAAAAAACACAGGCTATAATCAGGTTAACGGCGCATTTCTATTGGGATATCAAAAAAATAAATTGAGTACAGAGCTTTATGCAAGTACCTTTAACAGCAACCTAGGCGTATTTAGCGGAGCACAAATTGGGAGTACGCTAGATTTGCAAAATTCCATTGATGGCATTAGACCTATCCCAAGGGCAGATTTTAGTTATGAAATAGGAAGGCCTTATCAATCTGTAACGCATAATATTATCAAGTTTAAAAGCTTTTACAGTTTAAATCCTAAAAGTAAACTGGCACTTCAGTACAGCTTTCAGCAGAATAACAGAGAAGAGTTTGACCAAGTGAGGGGTGCTGCAGATAAGAGTTATCAATTAAGGTTTGAACTATCAACCCATAATCTAGATTTCCATTTAGAACATAAGATAGGTGAAAATATTGCAGGGAAAATTGGGACAAACACTATTGTACAACAGAATTTTTACGATGGAAGGTTTTTGGTTCCCTTCTTCAATAGCATTGCCCCTGGTGTTTATGTAATAGAAAAATATACTAAGAAAAATTTTCAAATTGAAGCTGGCTTAAGGTATGATTATAAATATATGAAAGCCCGTTTAAGGGAGAACCCTAGGGTTCAAACATCACCAGAAATAACGCCTGAATTTAATTTTAGTCAGGTATCAGCATCATTAGGTGCAAACTATCAATTAAATAGTGCCTTATTGGCAAATGCAACTATCAGCAAAGGCTGGAGGCCGCCTTCTATTAATGAATTATTTAGCTATGGTACGCACCAAGGCAGCGGTACATTTGAAGTTGGCGATAAAAACCTCACCCAAGAAAGTGCTTATAATTTTGCGGCAGGCATTAAAAAAGAACAGGGAATTTTCACATTTGATGTAAGTGGCTATTATAATTTAATGAACAACTACATCTACCTTAAGCCAGGGAAAGAATTGGTACTTACCGTTCGTGGTGCATATCCCTCTTTTAATTATGTTCAGGTTGATGCTCGTTTTTCTGGTATTGATTTTTCTGCGGCAGCCCCATTAATTAAAAACACTAACTTATTGGCCAAATACTCCACAGTTAGGGCTTACGATAGAAATACAGGAACTCATTTAGAATTTATCCCCTCTGATAAATATAGTTTAGATGCCATTTGGAACATCCCCGGTAAGGGAAAAATTAGAGAAACTACTTTAGATTTTGGCGTTTCACATACGGCAAGACAAAGTAGAGTATTACAAACCCAAGATTATTCGCCAACACCACCTGCTTATACGCTTTTTTCTTTTGATGCCCGCACCAATGTTTATATTAACAAAAGGCCCATCGGCTTTAGCCTAACCGCTTTAAACCTCACCAATAAAGTATATAGAGATTACCTAAACAGGTTTAGGTACTATGCTGATGATGTTGGTAGAAATTTTATTCTTAGAGTACAAATACCCATATAAACAAACATAAATATTAACAATTAAATTAAAAATCATGTACAAAAACAAATTCAAATTGATGATTCTTGCAGTAGCTATAGGAACATTAACCTTTCAAGGATGTAAAAAAGACAAATTGCCAGATGTGAACGATAATGAATTGATCACCACGCTAAGGTTGAAATTTGTGAATAACGCTAATGCGGCTGATGTTAAATTAGTAACGTGGAGAGATTTAGATGGAGATGGCGGTGCTGCCCCAGTTATAGATCCGCTAAATCTAAAAGCCAGTGCTACTTATTCAGTTAGTGTGGATGCCATCTTGGATGAGTCAAAAACACCTGCCGCTGATATTAAGGCGGATGTTTTAGAAGAAAATTTTGATCATCTTTTAGTTTATGCACCTTCAACAGGTCTGAATTTAACTTTCAGTAATTTTGATAAAGACAAAAATAACCTTCCGGTTGGCTTAACTGCTACCGGAACTACTGGTGCAGCCAATACAGGTACCTTAAAAATTACTTTGAGACATCAGCCAGATGTTAAGAACGGAACTTTTGCTCCAGGAAGTACAGATGTGGAGAGTATATTCCCTGTAACAATTGCAAATTAAAATAGTGTTGGTTAGTTGAGTATCCCCTGCCTTTTTAAATAAAGGCAGGGGATTTTTTTATAGAAATTTATTCTATAAACTTGCCATGCTCCATAATTATCGGCATCCCATCTAAAACGTTTTTATCGTAAAGATTTAAGGTTTAATAATAATAGGTTAAAGCGATAAATCTATGGGCCAATCCATTTTTACCAAAACCAATAATGGAATTCCGTTTTGGCAACAAAAACCGCATTGGTTTAATGGCAAAGCCGATAATAAAAAACCACCATGCTTTTTTCCATGTTCTATGGGAATCAAATAGCCTTTCAGCTCAAAAGCTTTACCATTGTACTTTTTTATCTTGGGCGTAAAAATGGTATATTTTTCATCAAAACTCTTCTCGTTAAACTTCATGCTCGCAATCAAATCCCAATTTTGGGATTTGATTTAGTCTTGGTGGGTTGTTGTTTATTGTTTTTGAAAGATGCAAAACTGCCAGTAAACAAATGGTTATATTAAGAATAATTTTTATTTATGCCTAAGTTTACATTGTGAACCACAAAAAAGAATTTATAGAATTATTAGAAAATAATCAGCTTAAAAAAACGAGTACTCGTTTCACGGTTCTTAATATTTTAAAATCAAGAGAATCAGCAATATCACAACCTGAGTTAGAGGCAATGTTGGGTAAAAAAGTAGACCGGGTTACTTTGTACAGAACTTTATCAACTTTTGAAGAAAAGGGGATTATTCATAAAGTTTTAAATATTAACGGAACAGCAAATTATGCTTTTTGCTCATCTTCTTGCAATGAGCATGAGCATCATGATGAGCATGTGCACTTCAACTGCACAAAATGTTTGAGTATTTTTTGTCTAGATCATACAATTATATCTCCTATAACACTTCCGGAAGGCTATATTCTTAAAAGTTTAAATTTGATAGTTTACGGTTTATGCAAAAAATGTAATCAGGTTAGCTAAAATTTATTTAAACAAAATTCTTGTTTACGATTAGGTCTTCATATTTTTGAAGAAGTTTTTGAATATTAGAAAATTATAAAAAGTAATTAATGAAAAAGTCTTTAAAATCAATCGTTTCAAAATTTAGTTTAACTGCAACTGCTTTAATTTTAACGCAATCTTTAAGTTTTGGTGCAGAAAAAGTACCAGAGGTTTATGTTTCGGAAGCTCCTTTCAGCAATATATCTGGACAACAGTTATTAAACACAACTTGGTTTTGGGTATTAATTATAGTTGTAGTGTTAGTTTTTGTAACCGCTTATTTTGCAACAGGTACTATAAATAAAACGGGTGAACCTCACGCATTATAAATTATTTTTTTTCCATAGATCTTCTAAATGTTTAGAAGTGAATAAAAATAAAGATGATTAAATATTTGTATCTCTATTTTTAATAAACAGTTTTTATGAAAAATTTACTCAATCTTCTTAAAAATAAATTTTTCCTTGCTGGGATAGCTTTTTTGGTATGGATGGTTTTTTTTGATAGGAATGATGCTGCTTCGCAATATGATTATAGAACCAAAGTGCAGAAATTAGAAGAAGAGAAAGAATTTTATACCACAGAAATTGCAAAAGCAGATAAAGAATTAAAAGAATTGACTACTAATATACAAAGCTTAGAAAAATTTGCTCGTGAGCGATATTTAATGAAAAGAGAAAATGAGGATATTTTTGTAGTAGTAGATTCAAAAAAAGAAAACAAATAAGATTACCAAGCCTGGTCTCCAAGTAAAGGCACAAATCTAAAAGTATCTAACACTATTTTATCAAAATCATTCTCACTCACCCTAATAACCGTAACCATTTTTTGTTCCTTTTCATCACCGACAGGAATAACTAAAATTCCTCCAATTTTAAGCTGTTTCAATAGGATTTGTGGCACAAGAGGTGCTCCAGCTGTAACAATTATTTTATCATACGGGGCATATTCTTCAATTCCTTTAGAGCCATCTCCTAAAAAAAACTGAGCTTTATAACCAATATGAGGTAAAACTTTTATAGTTCTCTCGTATAATTTTTGTTGCCTTTCTATAGTAAAAACTTTAGCTCCTAATTCTAATAAAACACAAGTTTGATATCCGCAACCAGTACCAATTTCCAAAACTTTATCGCCGGTTTTAATATGTAAAAGCTCGCTTTGATAAGCTACTGTGTAAGGATTAGAAATCGTTTGACCTTCGCCAATTGGAAATGCTTTATCTAAATAAGCTTGCGCCCAAAAAGTTTCATCAAAAAAATAATGTCTTTTCACTTTCCCTACAGCCGCTAAAACATTTTCATCAGTAATGCCTTTAAGTTTTAACTCCTTAACAAGTTTATTTCTTGCACCCTTTTCTCTATAATTATCTACAAACTTATAAGCCATTGCTCAAAAATATAATCTAAGATTGGATTATTAGCTTATTTCTTAACTTTACAGAAAATTAAAAAGCTTCGTCCCTGATAAACAGCACCTTTTATTTATGCCTAAAAAAATTACGTTATTATTTGTTGTCTGTAATTTTATCGGATTAATTTTTTTCTCTTTTGTA
This sequence comes from Pseudopedobacter sp., assembly GCA_014378285.1. Lineage (GTDB taxonomy): Bacteria > Bacteroidota > Bacteroidia > Sphingobacteriales > Sphingobacteriaceae > Pseudopedobacter. The sequence goes on along the minus strand of JACMNZ010000055.1, from coordinate 15,043 downwards.
TTAGAAACTTCTCAAATTTTAAATACTTTTTCGCCCTTAATCTTATTAGGTTTAATATTAATCTTTTTATTGTTATACGGTTTTTTAGGGCATTATGAAAAGCCCTTAAGAAAATCTAGATACAAAGAGTTTATATCAATCTTAAACTTATCGATAATAATCTTTATCGTTTATTTAGTTTTTGAAAGCATTTATTTTTCGGGCAAATCAAATCAGAAAGTTATATCAGAAGCTATCAAAATTGCATTTTATCATTTTATAATAATTTATTCTGTTAGATTAATAACCCTTACAGTTTTAAAAAGATTATTGCAAAATAATCTTTTAGGCTTTAAAACCATTATCATTGGCAATAACACAAAAGCGTTTCAGCTTTATCAAGAAATAAAAGCTCAAAAGAAATCATTAGGTTTTCAAATTTTAGGTTTCGTTGTTCTCGATAAAGAAAAATTACCTTCAAAAATTGATAAACAATTATACCTTGGAGAGCTAAACCAGCTTCATGAAATAATCCTTAAAAACCAAATTGAAGAAGTCATTATTGCTATAGAAACATCTCAACATCATCAACTTAAATCAATTTTAGATGCTTTAGAGAGTACAGATGTATATATACATATCATCCCTGATATGTATGATGTGGTTTCTGGATTTGTGAAAGTAAATTATCTTTTTGCTTTGCCTTTAATTAGCTTAAATCACGACTATATGCCTTTTTGGCAAAGAACAATCAAGAAATTTTTTGATTATGTTTTTAGTCTTTTTATCTTGATAATATTAAGTCCTTTATTTCTTTTGATTACAATTTTGATAAAGGCAACTTCTAAAGGTCCTATATTTTATAATCAAGAACGCATCGGAAAAAAAGGTGTGCCTTTCAATATTTTCAAGTTTAGAACGATGTTTGTTGATGCAGAGAAAAATGGCCCACAGCTATCTCACAGCGGTGATAAAAGATTGATAAGATTTGGTGGTTTTTTAAGAAAGTTAAGATTGGATGAATTGCCTCAATTTTTTAACGTTTTGAAAGGTGAAATGTCTATCGTTGGACCACGGCCAGAAAGAGCATTCTATATTGATCAGATAAAGAAAATTGCGCCTCATTATTCTTACTTACAAAAAGTTTTGCCAGGCATAACATCTTGGGGGCAAGTTAAATATGGCTATGCCGAGAACATAGAACAAATGGTTAAACGATTAACTTTTGACATCATTTATATTGAACATAGATCGCTTGCTTTAGACTTTAAAATTATGTTCTATACATTGATTATTATTTTTGAAGGAAGAGGAAAATAAAACCTATTTTAGGCAAAATTTAGATATGAAAAAATCAATACTAATTATAACATTCTTTGTATTCTCAATGGCCGCTTTCTCACAATCTCAAAGTGATTTTAATTATTCTATTGGGATAAAGGCATTTACTATTCAAGAATATTCAAAACTATTAAACGAAGTGCGCAGTGGCAGTCATTTTTATAATTCTAGTTTTAACGGATTAATTTTAAAAGTAAATGATAACCAAATCAGTTACCGCTTTCAGGTTTCAAGTATAAAAGAAAAAAATTATTCTTTTAAAAACGAATGTGAAAATTGCCAAGTTGTTACTGGAGATTTTAACACCTTTGATTTAAAAGTTGGATTTGAGAGGAGTTTAATCTATAGCAAACTACAACCTTTTTATGGTGCTGATCTTGGTTATAATAGAACTAATTTTGATGGTAAAGCAAACGATGCAAAAATTAACACTTTTTTATATAACGCTAACATCGAAAAGAATGGAGGTTTAATTTCCCCTTTTATTGGCCTTAAATACAATATAATTCCTTCAATTACAATAAGTGCAGAAAGTGCAATTGATTTCATCTATACCCATGATAAAGAAATAAAATCTGACAATACAAACGCCCCTACATCGGTAAACAATTTTAGTAGGTGGCAATTTGTTTCAAAACCTTTAGGTATGTTAAGTTTACAATATAACTTCGGCAGAGACTAATAAGGATCTACATCCACAATTACATAAGCTCCTTTATTTGTTTTATTGGCTAAAAAATCACTAACCTGCTGTTTAAGTAGGTTTTTTATTTTAATAATAGACTGATGCTTATGATCGATTTTGATAGTAACAGTCTGGATATAATAGTTACGTACCCTACCCACCAGCGGCGAATGAGGTCCTAAAACCATTTCTCCTAAATGAGCCTTAAGATTTTTGGCAAACCCTTCTGAAATAACTAGAAGCCTTCCTAAATCTTTATGCTTAATATTAATTTGAATGATTTTATAGAACGGAGGATATTTAAATTGTCTTCTTTCGATTAATTCTTCACGATACATTCCCTCATAATCGTTATTTACAACCTGTTGTATTACCCTATGTTTAACATCATAAGTTTGTATAATTACTTTTCCCTGCTTTGCTCTTCTCCCTGCCCTTCCTGCAACTTGCGATAGCATTTGAAAACTACGCTCATAAGCCCTAAAATCTGGAAATTGAATAATACTATCAGCGTTGATGATTCCTATCAATGTAATATTATCAAAGTCCAATCCCTTCGCTACCATTTGCGTTCCCACTAAAACATCAATTTTACGTTCCTCAAAATCATTTAAAATAATTTGATGCGCATTTTTATTTCGGGTAGTATCGTAATCCATCCTCGCTATTTTTACATCGGGAAGGATAACCCTTAAATCATCTTCTATTTTCTCTGTTCCTAAGCCTTTATAAGAAATGTGCTTGCTGCCACAAGCTGGGCATTCTGTAATGTTATCTTCTTTATAACCGCAGTAATGGCAATGCAACTTACCAGAAGCTTTATGGTAAGTAAGACTAACATCACAATTGATGCATTTGGGGGTATTACCACAAGTCTGGCAAATTAAAACTGGTACATATCCTCTTCTATTTTGAAAAAGTATGGCTTGCTCTTTATTTTCTAAGGTTTGATTTATTCTATCTAATAAAACACTGGTAAAATTTTCTTTGATCAATTTCCTATTTCGTTCTTCAGAAATACTTACCACTTCAATTTCAGGAAGTTTTACGCCACCAAACCTTGTAGTAAGTTTTACTAATCCGTATTTACCACCCAAAGCGTTAAAATAGGTTTCTAAAGATGGTGTTGCAGATCCTAAAAGAACTTTTGATTGCATTAACCCACCTAAAACGATGGCTAAATCTCTGGCGTTATACCTTGGTGCAGGTTCAAATTGTTTATAACTTGCTTCATGTTCTTCATCAACAATTATAAAACCTAAATTATTAAATGGTAAAAATATAGCAGACCTGGCGCCTAAAACAATGTTGACTTCTTTTTTTAAGACTTTTTGCCAAACCTCTGCCCTTTCATTATCATTAAATTTACTGTGGTAAACAATAATCTTATCTCCAAAATAAACCTTTAAACGATCAATCATTTGGCCAGTAAGTGCAATTTCTGGTAGTAAATATAAAATCTGCTTACCTAAAGAAATATATTCTTCTATTAATCTTATATAAAGTTGGGTTTTACCCGATGATGTTACGCCATGTAGTAAAACAACTTGCTTATCTTCAAAATTAGATTTGATTTGTTTTAGGGCGTTACCCTGATCTTCATTTAATATAAAATCTGTATCTAATATTTCTTCTGATGAAGAAAATCTACTGATTACTTTATTAGATTGAATAAAAATATTCTTATCAATTAAAGCCTTAATTATAGCAGAACTAACTCCTGCATCTTCAATAATTGCACTTTTTTTTACCTCGCCTTTTTCTTTTTGAAGTTTTAAAAATGCCAGTAAAGCATCAGCCTGTTTGGGCGCTTTCTCTAATATTTCAAAAAGTTGTTTTAAATTTTCCTTATCATCATACAAGGAATTTAGCTTGATTGTTGCTATTTTTTTAGGAACAAATTTTTCGGCAATATCTTCTAAAATGAAGATTATTTTTTTTTCAAGTAAACTCTTTAAAATTGGGAAAACCGCTTTTTGATTTAATATTTTTGTAATCTCGGTTATGGTAAGCTCATTTCTAATTTCTAAGGCATCTAATATTAGAAACTCTTTTTCGTTTAACTGGTTTCTATCAAATTCTGAAGTATTACTCAAAACTATCCTCGTTTCACTTGCTAATTTTAAGGCTGTTGGCAAGGCTGCTGCCATAACTTCTCCAATGGTACATAAATAATAGTCTGCAATCCACTGCCAAAACTTTAATTGTGTAGCTGTAACAATGGCTTCATCATCCAAAATATCTAATAAATATTTCGCTTCGTATTTAGATGGTGCTAGATTTGAAATAGAACAGATTATAGCTGTATAGAGTTTGCTTTTTCCAAACTGTACAACCGCTCTTTTACCAACTGATAAGTTATCGCTTAAATCTTGAGGAACCCTGTAAGTATAGGTCTGCGGAATTGCCAAAGGTAAAATAACATCCACAAAAAATGTTTTTCTATTATCAGTACCATCAAAATCTATCATTTATTTATCCTTAACTGCCGCTAAAAGTAAACTTAACCATCCTAAGATAAAAAATAAACCGCCTATAGGAGTAATTGGTCCTAGTAAACTTGCATTTAAATTTAAGACAGCATTTAATGATAATAAATATAAAGAGCCGCTAAAAAAAACAATACCTGCCACAAAACACCAAGCAGAAAAATTGACGATATTATTCTTGAACCTACCAAATGTAGATAAAAACAAAAGTGCAAAAACATGATAAAAGTGATACTGAACTGCAGTGTGCCATATTTCTAATTGATCTTCTGTTATAATTTTTTTTAAACTATGCGCTCCAAATGCGCCCAAAATCACGGCTAAAGCCCCAAATATTGCAGCTGTTATAATTATTCTTTTATTCATCTTTTTTTGTTTGATGGTTGCGCTAATTTAAGAAAGATGAATCCAATTTCGAGCCTTCAATGCAAAAATCTATTTTTGTAATTCAGGATTTTGTAAAATGAAGAAGATTATAGTAATTATTAGCATACTTTTTTTGGGAATAATTGGCGTTACGTGGCTCTATTTTAATAACTTATCTTCGTCAGAATTTTCTAATGATAAAATTTTTAGTCTTGTACCTAATGATGCTGCTATAGTATTTGAATATAAGAACGAAACTACTTTTTACGATATTTTTAAGGATTTTAATCTTTTTAATGATATTCTAGGGAAAGAAATTGTTTCTCATCTTGGTGCAGTAAAACAAATTTTTGTAGGTAACCAAAAACTAATGCCTGCTTTTGCCGGAAGCGACGTTTATTTTGCCTTAAATCAAACAGAAAAAAACAACGCCCATCTATTATTATTAGCAAACTTAGCTAAAAATATAGATGCCGAAACTGATGTAATAAATATCTTAAAAGATAAATATAAAGTCTACGTTAGCAATTATAGAGATGAAAAGATTTACAAGATCGCTTTTAGTAATCAATCAAAATTTAGATTTTTTGTGCATAAATCTATTTTTGTAGGAAGTTTTGACTCTCTTTTATTGAATAAAAGCATCAATTTAATAAAAGACAAAAACATTGAAAACCAATTTAAGATAAATAACAATAGCGTACGAAATAAAAACTCAATTGCCAATTTATACCTCAGTTTTGATAAATTGCCAGCTTTTTTCAATAATTTTTCGAACAGAAAAAACCCTGAAGAAACATTTAGTTTAAAAAACATCAAAGCAACTGCTTCACTCAATATCAATTACCAAAGCAACGCTTTTATGTTTAGCGGCATCACAAATCCACAGCTAAATAATGATAATTATTTTAATCTCTTTTTATCGCAACAACCTGGCGTAAATACGTTGATAAAAATTATTCCTTTTGATGTTGCTAATTATAGCTTTTATTATACGTCTAATTATAAAGACTTTAAAACAAAATTACAGCAGTTACAAGTTGACCAAAAAAAGTGGGACAAACTTAAAAATCAATTAGATATCGTATCAAAAAAACACGCTGTTAATCTTGATAAAGAATTGATTCCGGTTATTGGTAAAGAATTTGGTGTTTTTCAATTGGCTTATGGAGATAAGATTGGGATTGTAAAAACCAACAATACCAATAGATTAAGGTTTTTATTATCAACTATAAGCTCGGAAATAACAGAAAATATAAGTCATTTTGATGATTCTTATATTTTGGAAGTTTACTTTGGACAACCGTTTGAGAATTTTAAAAGACCTTATTTTGCATTTATAGAAAATCATTTAATTTTTGCAAATAACACTACTGCGTTAAACAGGTTTTTAAAAAATTATAAAAATCAAACGTTTTTAAGCAGAACTGATAAGCACTTGGCTTTTCAGCAATATTTATCAAATCAAGGAAACATTTTCTTTTTTGTACATAATAGTAATTCAAAAGCGTTGATAAAATCATTTTTAAGCGGAACATCTTATAGTGATTTTAAAAGTGATAAGTTTAATTGGAAAGATATTTATGGCTTTGCCATACAGTTTAGCGCAGATAAGGATAAATACTTTACAAATATGTACATGAATAAAATGCCCCAAACCGGTAACAAATTACCAAGTGTAGATAGTTTATTGATAAACACCAATTAGTTTTAAGAATTTATTCAATTAACCAACGTTTATAGGTTTTATTTTTACATTTAAGGTATGAAAAAAAGTTTGTGTTTAATTTTCATTACCTTTTTTATTCTTAAAGCATCGGCACAAAATTTCTCATTAAACCATACAGGCACTTTATATGATTCTTTTGAAAACCCAGTAGAAAAAAGTTTCCAAAAAGATTTGAGTAGAAAATATGCAATAAACATTTTGCCATCTTTATTTGTAATTGGAAATTTTGATGGGGAAGCGCAAACAACTTTTAAAAAATATGCTTTTACAAGGGTTTTTGGAGCATCTAGCTTTAGTAATTATACCAATAATAATAATTTGGTTTATGATGCAGGTTTATATCTTTTCACATTCAAAATTTTTAAAACAACAAATTATAATAGAGAAATAGGTATATCCCTAAAATTTAAAGATGAAGGGAATTTGAATGTCAGTAATGGAACTTTTGCTTTATTAGATGATTTTTCAAATTTCAAACAAAGCAGTTATTCAAATATTTTAAACTCAAAAGGTTTAAATCAATCTTATTGGCAGCTAGCCTTAAATTATCGTGAAAATTATGATGAACGATGGGGTTTTGGCGCAAAGTTATCTTTGTTAAATGGTGCCTCATATAATAAGCTATCTATTAATTCATCTAAACTAACTATTAACAGCGACACAAGTTATACTGCCAATTTGCAAGGACAATATAAATCTAGCTTTGGTGCAGATAGTTTTACTTATTCAAAGTTTCTTCCTAATCTTAAAAACTTTGGAGCCGCAATAAGCGCCGGAGTATCTTATACTTCTAAAAATGGTATTTATTTAAGTTTAAATATAAGGGATTTAGGGTTTATACACTGGAGCGGGAAAAGTTCTGTTTATAATTTTGATGATAACATTATAGTTAATGGAGCAAATAGATTAGGAGCAAATAATAGGTTTTTCTCAAGTTTTGAAAAAATATTAAACGTGTCTAAAAGCAATGAAAATTTTAATACTTTAATAGATACAAAAACTACGTTTACTGCTTCAAAGGATTTTGATTTTTATCAATCTACTTTTGTATTTAATAAAAGCACTTTTAATAAGGCCGGGCAAATTGCATTAATAAATAATTTTAAGAAAAACGCTTTTAATATAAGTATTAATCCTGTTTACGATTTAATTTCTAAATGGAATTTAGGTTCTCAGTTTATGATTAAATCGCCTAACGCAGAATTCTATATTGGCTCTGAGCAAATGTTTCCTACCTATTATTTTTCTAAGGGATTCATTACAAAAAATGAAAATATAGGCAATGGAAACCCAAGAGCATCTTTTTATATTGGCTTAAATATGAAATTTGGTAAAAAGATGCAAGACATTGGCAATGCGGATGAAATACCAGGCTTAAACGATAAGGAAACAGGATTTGTGAGCAGGTTAAGTCCTAAAGAATTAAGAAGAGTTCAGAAGCAAAATAGGGCAATAGATAAACGAGCAAGAAAATCGGACAAGAGAAATAGAAAACGTTAATTAGATTTTTTGCCAGCTACAAAATCCTTTAAATAAAAAGGTTCAAAATAAGCTACGTCTACAAAATCTTTGGCTTTAAACTTTTCTAATGCTAAAAACGTCAAATCATTGGCGTTACATAAATAATCGTCAATTACCCGGGCATTTGCATTTGCACCTAACACATCCTCACATTTAGCGGCACCATCGCCAAAGAAATAAATCTTATTTTCCTTCAATAATTCAATAAAACTTTCTTGATCAATTATTTTAGCAGCCGTTTCTTCTATAATATTTAATTGATTATCAAAAATAGAATAATAAACCTCCATCCTTCTAGCATCTATCATTGGGCAAAATAGAGTATTGGCATTTACAGAAAAACATTTTTGTTTAAAACCCGCTGCCATTGCCTCTAAAGAATTTATAGCAATTAAAGGTTTATCTAACGCATAACATAGTCCTTTTGCTGTAGAAACGCCAATACGCAAGCCAGTATAAGAACCGGGGCCCATACTTACCGCAACCGCATCCAAATCATTAAAAGTTTTATCACTTTGCTTTAAAATATCATCTATAAACAAAGTGATATGGCTAGCATGAATATTTTTTTCTGTTTTTTGGATAGTGTTCAAAACGTTTCCCTCTTGCGCTAAAGTTATAGAGCAAGTTTGAGTAGCGGTTTCTATCTGAAGTATTAAAGACATTATAAATTATTATGGAACGGGATCATGACCGTGTGTACCCCAAGGATGGCATCTCCCAATTCGTTTCAAAGTTAACCATCCTCCTTTAAATGCGCCATGTTTTTTTATAGCTTCAACACCATATTGAGAACAGGTTGGCGTAAATCTACAAGAAGAACCTAATAAAGGGGAAATCAAAAATTGATAAATTTTGATGATGAGTAGAAAAATAAATCCAAATATCTTATTTATGATCTGCATTACTTTTTAAAATCTCTAAAAGTTGATCAATCATTGAAACCATCTTTTTTTGGATATAAACATAATCCAAAATTTCTTTACCAACATAATTTACACCTAGTATTAAATTAAAGTTACCATCAATTAGATAAGGATAAAGTTTTTTGTTTTTATTTAAACGATAAGCCTCTTTCATCCTTCTTTTCAAAAGATTTCTATCTACGCTATGTTTAAACTTTTTTTTGGGAACACCGATTACAATTTGAGCAGGAAATTGGACTAAAGTCGATTTTGAAAATTGCCAAGTAACACGGTAAGGATACAACAAAAAAGAAGAACCATTAGTAAAAAGAGCTGTAAGCAACTTTTTATTACATAATCGTTCTTCTTTTGTGAAATTATTTATTTTGGATGCCATTAACCGATGCTTTAATCTAAACGCCGGTATTACTTACCACAAAATGGTAATCAACAGCATATAAAATTATGCTTTGTGTAAACGCTCGTCAGAAACCGTTAATCTTTTTCTGCCTTTTGCTCTTCTAGATGCCAGAACTCTTCTACCATTTGCAGTAGACATTCTTTCTCTAAAACCGTGTTTATTTCTTCTTTTTCTTTGAGAAGGTTGGAATGTTCTTTTCATGATGTTATATTGTAAATTTCTTGTTTAAAACAAGAATGCAAATATAGGCTAGTTTTTTCAAAATAGCAATGTTATTTTGAAAATAATGTTCCCTATTTTAATTTTTAAGACTGTTGTTTTTAAGTAGATCTCTAATTTCTGTTAACAAAACTTCTTCTTTAGAAATAGCAGCTGGGGCTTCCGGAGTTGCAATCTCTTCCTTTTTTAAGGCCGTAATTCCTTTGATTACCAAAAATAAAACTAACGCAATAATAATAAAACTAATAATTGCAGATAAAAAGCTACCATATTTTACATTACCCATCATAGTTAGATCCTCTATGTTTTTAAGATGTGCAGCATCTAAAGCAGGTTGTAAAATTAAAGGTGTGATAATATCAGCAACAAATGAGGTGATGATTTTACCAAATGCCGCACCAATAATTACCGCAACAGCCAAATCTACTACGTTACCTTTAACTGCAAAATCTTTAAAATCTTTAACAAATGCCATCATATTTATATTAATTACAAATATATTAATTGAAATTAATATAGAAATTATAATAGGGGATAAAACTGATTTTTAATAAAAATAACTGGATTGATATTTGTTAGCGAGGTTTGAATAGATTTTTTTAACTTTGATACACAATCAAAAATCATGCTAAGACAAAACCTTCAACAAAAGCTTTTACAAAAACTCTCTCCACAACAGATCCAATTTATTAAATTATTACAAGTTCCAACAGTTTCGTTAGATACTCGAATTAAGGAAGAGTTAGAAGAAAACCCCGCTTTGGAGGATATTAGTTTGGCAGATATGAATGAGCCCGTTGAAGAATATCCAGATAAAGACCCAGACGATTATTCTGAAAAAGAAACAGAAGAAAGTTACGACGAATTTAATGTAGATGATTATTTACAAGACGATAATATTAATGATTATGGGAGCAAATATGATAATAACGACGATGATGAGGACAAAAAAGAACTACCATTTGCAGTAAGCAATACTTTTTTTGAAAACTTACAAGCACAGTTAGATTTAGTTCATTTAGGCGATAATGATTATTTGATTGCACAACAAATTATTGGGAGTTTAGATGATGATGGATATTTACGTCGCCCTGTTCCTTCTTTAATTGATGATTTGGCTTTTTCTCAAAATGTAATGGCTGAGGAGGAGGAAGTGGAAGATTTATTGAAAATTATCCAAACTTTTGATCCTGCAGGAATTGGAGCAAGAGATCTTCAAGAGTGTCTTTTAATCCAGCTGAGAAAAAGAGATCAATCAAATCCAATTATCATAAAAGCTATTGAAGTTGTAGTAGATCATTTAGATGAATTTACAAAGAAGCATTACGATAAGCTTGAAAAATCTTTAAACGTTACTCCTGAAGAATTAAAGGATATTGTTGGTGAGATTTTAAAGCTAAATCCTAAACCAGGTGATTCTGGAGCTTCCAATGTTAAACAGATGCAGGTTATCCCCGACTTTCATATTGCTAAAAATGAGAGTGTTTTAACGTTGACGCTTAATTCTAAGAATGCGCCAGAATTAAGAGTGAGCAAATCTTATCAAGAAATGTTTCAACATTATGAAAAAACATCAGATAAAGATAAAAAGCTAAAAGAAGCAGTTCATTTTGTGAAACAGAAATTAGATTCGGCAAAATGGTTTATAGATGCTATTAAACAAAGGCAACAAACCCTCTTGAAAACCATGAACGCAATCATGAACTATCAATATGAATTTTTTCTATCTGATGGTGATGAAAGAAATTTAAAGCCAATGATATTGAAAGATATTGCAGATCGGATAGGTATGGATATTTCTACGGTATCAAGGGTTGCAAACTCTAAATATGTGCAAACCGAATTTGGTACTTTTCTGTTGAAATCTTTTTTCTCTGAGGCTATACAAACAGAAAGTGGCGAGGAAGTATCAAATAAAGAGGTTAAGAAAATATTAGAAGAATGTATTGGCAAAGAAGATAAGTTAAAGCCTTTAGCCGACGAAAAACTGACCGAAATTTTAAAGGACAAAGGGTATAATATTGCTAGAAGAACCGTTGCTAAATATAGAGAACAATTAGGAATACCTGTTGCTAGGCTAAGGAAAGAACTTTAATTTTATCGAATTGTAAAATAACAGACTTTTTATTGGGTTAAAAACAAATTCTTAATTTCTTGAAAGTTTAAGCTAATGAGGTTTAAACTTTCAACACCTGTATTTTTCATAGGTATTTTAATCTGATCTATCATTTCATCCTCATTTCCGTTTTTATCATTATAAGTTTGAAAAATTATCGTTTCTGGTTTGCAGTTGATAATTAGCCATCCTCCATCTTCATTACCTAAATAATCAACATTTTGAAAATTCTCAATTTTAACGCTATAATATTCAACTTTTCCATTAAGGTTTGTTTTTTTGTATCTAAAAAATCCTAAATCATTTATCTCTAAATCTGTTTTTTTAGCTCCAAATAAATTTTCAGCTTGGTGTAATTGATATTGTTCAATTAAATTATTTTTACAACTCTCAAATTTCACTTTGTCAATTTCGTTAAACGAAATAGTTATTAGAAAATTAAAAAACATTGAAATGCATAGCATCAAAATCATTTATAAATTTATTGAGTGATAATAGCTTAAGGAAAAATAGTTTTCAACTTATTCACTTTAAGTCTAAAACAATGACATTTAGTTTATTGATGATGGCTTTTAATTTTTATAAATTTGTAGCATGATAAATGACGGAGCAAGAGTTTGGATTTACCAATCTAACCGTGTTTTTAATAATAAGGAATTAGATTCTTTAAATCAAATTTTAAATGATTTTACCCAAACCTGGACAGCACATAATCAACAATTAAAAGCAGGTTTTGAAATAGAATATAATCGTTTTATTATTTTAAATGTGGATGAGCAACAAGCGGGCGCAAGTGGTTGTTCTATTGATAAATCTGTGCATTTAATACAAGAAATTGAGAAACAATTTAATGTAAACCTGTTTGATAGGTTTCACATCGCTTGGAAAGAGAACGAGAATATAATATCAGGTAATAGAGATGAATTTGAGCATCAAATTAAAATCGGTAATATCAATCAAGAAACTATCGTATTTAATAATTTGGTTTCTAATTATGCGCAGTTAAGAACTAATTGGGAGATTCCTTTAAAGCATAGTTGGCACTCTAAAGTTTTCAAATTAGAATCCGTTCTTTAAAACTCCTAGTCTTTCTAGATTTTTTATATTTCTTAGAATTAAGTATTGCTTATGATAAATAAAAGCTGTTGGTTTTGCCGGTGACCATTTTCTTGGATTTGGTAATACTGCAACTATTAATGCTGCCTGGGCTTTGGTCAATTTCTCTGCGGATTTATTAAAATAAGTTTGAGATGCCGTTTCTGCACCATAAATTCCATCACCCATTTCTATAACGTTCAAATAAACTTCTAAAATTCGCTTTTTACTCCATAAAGTTTCAATTAGAAAAGTAAAATATGCTTCAAATCCTTTTCTTATGTATGATCTACCTGCCCAAAGAAAAACATTTTTTGCAGTTTGTTGGCTAATGGTACTACCACCTCTAATTTTTTTGCCTTTTTTATTCTTAGAATAAGCTTTTTCCATTGCATTAAAGTCAAAACCATGGTGAGACATAAATGTAGCATCTTCTCCTGCTATGGCGGCTTTTTTTAAATTGATTGATAGTTCGTCAAAATCTTTCCATTTTTTATCAATTTTCCAATCTTTACCATCTACTTTTCTTTCAAATCCGCGTTCAATCATTAAATAAGTGATAGGTGGATCGATAAACTTATAAAGTAATACCCAAACTATGGTGGCGGCAAAAAACCAGAGCATCAATTTCCCTATCCATATGCTTATTTTTTTAATTGTAAATCTTGGGACTTTTCTTTTGAATTTTGATGACATGGCGCTAAAATAAAAAATGCTCCTTGAAATAATTCAAGAAGCATTTAAATTTTTGTAAATAAAACTTATTCTGCTACAACAGTAAAAGGAACTTGTACTTTAACCTCTTTGTGTAAATTAAGATTAGCGATATAATCACCAACAAATTTAACATCAGTTTCAAAAGTGATTCTTCTTCTGTCAACCTCAAAACCTAATTTCTTTAATGCATCAGCAATCTGAATGGTATTTACTGCACCAAATATTTTTCCGCTTTCTCCTGCTTTTGCACCAATTGAAAGTGTAACACCTTCTAATTTAGTTGCAATAGCGTCAGCGTCTTTTTTAATTTTATCTTGTTTAAACTGAGCTTGTTTAATGTTCTCAGCTAAAACTTTCTTTGCCGAACTTGTAGCTAAAATAGCATGACCTTGTGGGATCAAAAAATTACGACCAAAACCAGGCTTTACATTAACGATATCGTCTTTTTCGCCTAATTTTTTAACATCTTGTTTTAATATTATTTCCATTATGTTAGTCTCCTTATTTTAAACCATCAGTTACAAACGGCAATACGCCAATATGACGAGCTCTTTTAACTGCTTGAGCTACTTTACGTTGGTATTTTAATGAAGTACCGGTTAATCTTCTTGGTAAAATTTTACCTTGATCGTTAATAAACTTCAATAAAAAGTTAGCGTCCTTATAATCGATATACTTAATTCCGTTCTTTTTGAAACGACAGTATTTCTTTCTGTTATCCTCCACCTTGGGAGCAGTAACGTATTGGATTTTGTCTTGTGCCATTATTTCGCTACCTCCGCTGTGTCTTTTTTCTTGTTAAAAGCTCCGCCACGTTTTTTGTCGTTGTACGCAACAGCATGCTTATTTAAACTAATTGTTAAAAATCTCATTACACGCTCGTCACGTTTTAATTCAACTTCTAATTTGCCGATAACCTCTCCTGAGCATTTATATTCAGTTAAGTGATAGTATCCTGTTGATTTTTTCTCGATAGGATACGCCAGTTTTTTCAAACCCCAATTGTCTTCCATAACAATTTCGGCTGCGTTATCAGTTAGTAACTTAGAGAATTTTGCAATTACTTCTTTAGCAACTTCTTCTGATAACAACGGGGTAAGAATGATAGTGGTTTCGTATTGATTCATCTCTTACAATATTGTTTTTAATTCCGCTTTTTTGCGGGACTGCAAAAGTATAGATTATTAAATTGAAATGCAAGGGGTTGTGGATGTTTTTTATGAGAATAGGAAGCTTAAAGTTGAGGGTTAAAAGTTTTTGGCCGACGTAATTGGTTGGTTTGGATAAAAGAATAAATAATTTTCAATTAGATATGGAAATGGAAGTTTTATTGGGAACCAAAAAAATATTTGTAAACATCAATTTTTATATTTTACTTTGTAATTCAAAGTTCTTTTAAAAATGGAAGAAAAAGATGTTTATGCCGAGTTGAGTTCTATCAGAAATTTGATGGAGCGTTC
>JACMNZ010000368.1 GCA_014378285.1 Pseudopedobacter sp. | reverse complement strand
TATTGTTAAATAACCATTGGTATAAGCACCCAGAGTAACCGGTTTTCCATTTACGGCGGTAATTGTACCCGCATCTAGTTCTGATGTAAATTTACCAACAGTTTGAGGTACACCAGATGAAACAAGATTAAATACATGAGACAATAACACGGATTGAACAGTTGCTTTAGGTAATTTTCTAATATCAGATGGCTGATTAATAGCCACACCTAAAATCTTACCTAAATCCATAAATGCTTGGTTTGTTGGGGCAAATACGGTATACTTAGTGGTAGCATCAGACAATGCACCAGCTAAATCTGCATATAATACTGCTTCTAATAAAAAACTGAGTTCTGGTTTTACAAAACCTTTTCCTTGTGCAAAAAATATTGTTGAGTTCGCAATATTATCTCCCGTAGCTAAGATAACCCTATCAATTACATGTACAATTCCGTTATCTGCTTTCACATTAGCAGCAATAATTTTAGAACCGTTTACAAATTTGTCTGAACCTCTAAAAATTATTCTTTTTGTAGGAGTTAATAAAGAAGGCAAAGAAGCGCCATTTGTAAATGCACTTTCTAAGGTACTTCCATTATTTACATGATATAAAAGCACATTTGTTAAAAAAGAATTTTGCAAAGCAGTTAAATCTGAAGGAGTTACCAAACCAATCTTGGCAAAGGCTTCGTTTGTTGGCGCAAATACAGTAAAATTACCATTGCTGTTAGCTGCAGGATTTTTGTTTGATAATACTACAGCAACACCACCCTGAATCGCAGCAGCTTCTAACTGACTAAATCCTTTCATGCTCACAGCAATCTGTGAAATTGTTTGATCAACATCATCATTGTTCTTTTTACAAGATGTTAATACTGTTGAAAATATAAAAACAGATAAGGTTAATACACATACTGTTTTGAAACGTTTAAATTTTTTCATTTTGTTTTTTTTAATTAATGATTAATTATTTCCGATAAGCAACCATTTTTGCATCATATACGTTTAAACATTTCTATTGGTTTTGCATTTTTTAAAATTTGTGCAAATTAATAAATCCAGATGATTATTTTTTTTCGTACTTGTGCAAAACGAATGCGATTTAACCATCAAATGCGTTTTAAAACTAAAATCCGATAAGCAGTTTTAATTACAAATAAACAATATTAATTTTAAATTTAAAAAAATGAAAATACTCACAAAATCAGCGATATTTAGTTCCGCTTTATTATTAAGTTCTACCGTTGCTTCTTTTGCTCAAACTCCATTAGATGGATTTATGCAAGGAAAAAATGGTGGTAATATTACGTTCTCTATTAATCACGAACATTATAAATCAGTTTACTTGTATCCACAAGAAATTGATGAAACACCCATTTTTGGAGCGGTTACCAGAAATAGCTTTAACGTTTACGGTAATTATGGTATATCAAACAAATTAGATGTGGTTTTTAATCTTCCTTTTATACAATCCACCGGAGATGGCAACCCAACAGTTTTACAAAGATTAGGATACACTAACGAAATTTCTGGAGCCCAAGACTTAACAGCTTTTTTAAAGTATGAACTTTTGAAAAAAAGTAATGTATCATTACAAGGTGGTTTAGGTGTTACAACCCCAATTAGTGATTATAAAGTTGACCAAGGCTTACAATCTATTATTGCCATTGGAAACAGAGCAACAACTTATAACGCTATTTTAATTGGTCATTACAAAGATGATAGAGGCTTCTTTATTACCGGACAAGCAGGATATAGCCTTAGATCTACGGAAGTTCCAGACGCAGTGTTGAGCGAATTAAAAATTGGATTTGCTGCTAATAGATTTTATGTTGCTGCACAAGTGGGAAACCAAACTTCTACAGGAGGTGTTGACATTTTGAGACCTGGTTTTACAGGATTATTCCCTGCAACAAAAGTAAACTACACTAAAGTTGGTGGAACTATTTATACCCCAATTGATGGTAACTTAGGTTTAAGCATTAGCGGAGGTGGTTTAGTTGATGGTAGAAACGTAGGTAAATCTTATTATGGTTCAGCTGGTTTAACTTACAACTTTAAGTACAGACAACTTTAAAATGTCACCAATCTATTCTGATGTTATATTTAGGATAGATTGGTGATTCTAAGAAACACAAAAAACAGAAAAAGCCATCAATTTGATCGGCTTTTTCTGTTTAAATTTTATTCCGATTAATTAGAAATAGATCTAGAAAAGTTTAAAATATTGACTATTACTTTTTCTGATGGTTGTTTAATTAATAAGTTTAATGATGGCTTTAAGGCATCATAAAACTTATTGATATTAACTTCAGAAAATGTAATCATTTCTGGATCTTCTAAATTGTTATTAGAAGTAAAATTTAAATTAGGAGTAGTGGTTTCTATCATATCTATTTTATTAAATGTTTAGGATAAAAACGCATTTATTTACAAAATATTTTAAATTAAGCCCAAATAATTATTAACCGATTTTAAGTGTCAATTCCTTGCTTATCATCATTTTTCTAAGGTTGTTTAAAGCATATCGCATTCTTCCTAAAGCGGTATTAATACTTACATCAGTTAAATCTGCAATTTCTTTAAAGCTTAACTCACCATAATGCCTCATTATCAAAACTTCTTTTTGTTCTGATGGTAACAAATGAATTAAGTATTTTAAATCTTTATGGGTTTGCTCTTTAACCATTTTTTCTTCCGCACTTTCATCATGGATGCCTAACACATCAAAAATATCGAAACCATCACTATTTGTAATGGTTGGGTTTCTTTTTTCTCTTCTAAAATGATCTATAACCAAATTATGACCTATCCTTAAAACCCAAGGTAAAAACTTACCCTCTTCGTTATATTTACCAGCTCTTAAAGTTTTTATAACTTTTATAAAAGTATCTTGAAAAATATCTTCCGCTAGGTATTCATCTTTTACCAAAAGATAAATGGAAGTATAAATACGTGATTTGTGTTTGGTAATTAATTCTGAGAGCGCAGCTTCCTTACCTTTTAGATAAAGGTGCACCAGTTCTTGGTCTGTTTTGATTTGAAAGTCCATAATTACTCTTAATTAAATTTTATTAATAAATAAATCTTTTGAGTAATGTTTTTTCTATATGGTTTCTCCTATTTTAAAGTTTGCTAATGTATAAGATTTAATCAAATGAAATAATAATTATTGTAAAAACAAAATATTAAAATGATTAAGACTCTACTTATGACATTTAATTTTGCATTTGGTTTAATTAAAGAATATTAAATTCTACAATCAAACCTGTTTATATACAATTACGAAATATTGTGTAAGAACGTTACAAAGTTTAATGTTTTTGACCAAAAAAATATAAACGGAACTTTTAGATACGGAAAACACAGAGATTACACAAAATTTAGAGGGAATAATGGTAAGGTTTTTAGAAACAAGAATTGTATTAATGAAACTAATAATTTTGTCTGAATCTTGATTTTAAAGATTTTAAGATAAGCCTGATTTTGAGTTATATAAATAGATAACTCGCGATAAAAAACTAAAAACAATCATAAAAAATTGGTTTTATAGCCAAGGTTCGTGTCCTCACGAAACTCAATATTCCTCGTGGCCGAGGTTCGTGTCCTCATGAAAATCAATATTCCTTTAAGAAATATTTTTGAGACCACTATTTTCCATAATACAAGAATCCTAGAAATCCTTTAATCCTGAAAATCATGGTCAGACAATTTTTAAGCGACTTTGGTTTTGCGTTAGGGATAGCAATGAAAATGTCCGATAGGGGTGGGACAGGCTTTTATGTTTTTCACAAAAAGATTGTAATAAATAGTTCGCTCCGCCAGCTGGCGGAAAACGCTCAAAATATTTTCCTAATTAATATGAATCTCATTTTTTTACTATC
>JACMNZ010000367.1 GCA_014378285.1 Pseudopedobacter sp. | reverse complement strand
GAAAATTTTCTTTGGATAACCAGCAAATAATATAGCTGAACGATAAGACATATTTGAAGAAGAAAAAATAAAGCGTAGCTAATGTAAATATCCAAACGATTGTGTTTATGAAGGTGCAAATTTCACATTTTTAGCTTAATAACAAACAATAAAATTTTACGACGAAAATTTTAGATTTTAAACTCCCCAAACCGTAACCACAAACTGCCGGTTACCACCATAATTGCGATGTTCGCATAAATAAATTCCTTGCCAAGTACCAAAAGCTAGCCGTCCATTTGTAATGGGAATAGTAACCGAAGAACCCAAAATTGATGCTTTTAAATGAGCTGGCATATCATCAGAACCTTCATAATCATGCAAATAATCCGGATCATTTTCCTGTACGGTTTTGTTAAAAAACGTTTCGAAATCTTGCCTAACGGTTGAATCCGCGTTTTCATTGATGGTTAATGATGCAGAAGTATGTTGGATAAAAAGCTGTAGCATCCCAATTTTGATTTCAGAAATTTGTGGTATAGCATTTATAACTTCGCTGGTTATTAAATGAAAACCCCTTCTTTTTTCTTTTAGCGTGAAATGTTTTTGATGAATAATCATGATTAATCTTTTGTTTTTTGAACCAATAATGCACTTAAATCTTCTAGCTCCCCATTAAAAACATTCATATCAACTTTTCCTTTTATACCATCAATATGGGCATTATCCGCATGTTGCCAAAAATCCCAATGCGTTTTGCTATCTAATTTTAATTTAGGTTGATAGTAATGTGCTATCCATAACGGATAATCATTAAAATTTCCTTTTAAATGGTCTTTATAAAACTGATATCCAGTATAAATTATTGGCTTCACTTTGGTTTTTCTTTCTACCTCGTCTAAAAAATCTTGCAAATTAGGAATCAATTCTTCTGGGCTTAAACCTGCAGATTCCTCAATATCTACAACAGGAGGCAAATCACCAGCTTCAATTTTTAGGGTTTGCAGAAAGAAACGAGCTTGCCAAATACCAGATTTTTTAGGTTTAAAATAATGGTAAGCTCCTCTAATTACTCCAGCTTGTTGGCTTTCTCTCCAATTTCTTTGGAAATAAGGATCAACTAGTGTAACACCTTCTGTAGCTTTGATATAGGCAAAATTTATTTTGATGCCGTTATATTCCATGGCATTTACCTTTTTCCAATCTATCTTACCTTGATAAGATGAAACATCAATCCCATGAACGTAATATTTTCTTGGAATTCTAATCCCAAATTTCTCATAATGCGGATATTCATCAAAAATAAAAAGATCATGAAACCATCTGCCAGTAGAAACTGCCGTCTTTAAAACTTTACCATAATAAAAAGGAGAAAAAACTAAACAAACAACAATTAGAGCAATAATCCTAAACTTCCATTTATTGTTTTTCTTTTTACTTTTAGTTTTACGAGGAATTCTTTTTGGTTTACTCTTGATATTTTGTGGAACTTTTTTAACGGGCATTTATTGCGTTAGAATTATGCAAAGAAATAATTAAATTTAACTAACAAATTTTTTATTCAGATATTCATAAAGTCTATCAACAGTAGATTGCTTTAAAGACCAATCATTTTTTACGGAATAGTTTTTTTGTAGAAAATTATCCGCTGCATCAAAAGTTTCAAATCTGTTTATAATTTCTATTGCTTCACTGTAAGCTAAATTATAACCATTAAAAAGCTCTTTAATAAAAACCATTTTATCGTTTAAACTAATGGCTGATTTTAAATCTGTAATTTGTTTAGACCCAGAATTACCAACAGAATTTTTACCCAATTTTGCCGAAAGCATCTCGTTTAATGTTAATCGTTTTTCTTCTTTTATAGGGCTTTCAATAATTATATTAGAAATCGTTTTATCAGGTTCAATAATTGGTTTTTCTTCAATTATGGGTTTAATTTTTTCAACAGATTCAACTTTTAAAGGAGCTGTTTCAATTTTAACTTCTTCGCTTTTAACAACTAAAAAAGGTTCTTCTCCAATTTCTTCCTCTTCAGTATCATCAAAATCCTCTTCAAAAGTTTCAATTTTCTGATCTACTGGTTCCTTAATTAAATTCTTTGATTTATCAACTAAAAATTCTTTTTCTTCCTCACTTAAATCCCTATCAAAAACTTCTGCAACTTCTATTTTTTTCTCAAAATCGAAAATCATTTCTGTAGGTTGTTCGTCAAAAGAAAAATCAAAAATTCTTTTTTTAGGTTGGACTATTTCTTCATCCTCAAAAACCTGTTCTTCACTTGTTTCAGTATGTTCTTTTAAAATGATTGTAGGATGTTCTGCTTCATCAGGATGCTCTTCTATCTTTTTAACCTCTGGAGTTGGTTCAATTAGTTTTTGTTCTAACCCTGTATTTAAATCTAATTTCTTTAGAATTTCTATATGATCAATCAAAAAATCAGAATTAGCGGTAAATAACTCCAATTCTAACAAACTGATTTTTTTGGCATTATTTAAATACTGATGTTGTTCTTGAAGTTCTTGAATAATATCGCCTATTTTTCTTAGGATTTGTTGTTTATTCATCATGATAAGGAAACGTAATTATCGACTATTTATGTTGGTAAAACGTTCTCAAAAATAACATATAATTCTGATATTAGCCGAAAGGTTTAAGGCAATTTATGTTTGGGGATAATAGATTAAGAAGAAGAAGTGAGTTAGGAGGAAGT
>JACMNZ010000366.1 GCA_014378285.1 Pseudopedobacter sp. | reverse complement strand
GCAGAAAAAGAAGCGCAAGGAGTTTTTAACGCTTCGGGAAAGGATATGTTGAGTATTATTGAGATGGTGGAGCAGGTTGCAGATTTTTATAATCTAGATAAAACTTTAATCAATCCAATTAGTTCTTTATCTTTAAACCAGGCAGCAAAAAGACCCGTTAAAACTGGTTTTATATTAGATAAGTCTATAAATGAATTAGGCTATAATCCCCGTTCTTTTACTGAAGGGATGAGGATTATGCAAGAACAGGTAGAAAAATTGCGAATCAATTAAATTAAATAAAAATCAATAATTATAAATATTATGGCATTACAAGTTGGCGATAAAGCCCCAGATTTTACACTTTTTAGTTCAGACTTAAAGGAAGTTAGTTTAAAGGATTTTGCAGGTAAAAAAGTAATCTTACACTTTTTTCCGATGGCATTTACAGGAGTTTGTACAACTCAGTTATGCACAATGAGAGATAATTTTGGTTTTTATGAAGGTTTAGGAGCGCAGGTTTTAGGTGTTTCTGTAAATTCACCTTTTACTTTAGCAAAATTTAAGGAAGATAATAGCTATCAATTCCCTTTATTATCAGATTTCAATAAAGATGTTTCGCAAGCTTATGGTGCTTTTTATGATGAATTTGTATTCAATTTAAAAGGTGTTTCTAAAAGAGCTGCTTTTGTTATTGATGAAAATCAAAAAATAATTTACGCAGAAGTATTAGAATCTGCAGGTGATCTTCCTAATTTCAAATCAATTGACGATATTGTGAAATCATCATAAAAAACTTAAATTATGGATGGCTCATACAGCATCATTTTTATTATTATTGGCAGCATTGTAGCATTATTCTTTTTGTTATATGTGTTACCTGTAAATCTTTGGTTTACCGCTCAATTATCTGGCGTAAAAATTAACCTACTTAATTTAGTTTTAATGAGGTTGAGACGAGTGCCGCCATCATTGGTTGTAAATGCATTGATTACATCAACCAAAGCAGGTCTTAATCTTACATCAAATGAGATTGAAACCCATTATTTGGCAGGAGGACACGTGAATAACGTTATCAAATCACTTATATCTGCCGATAAAGCAAATATTCCGTTAGATTTTAAATTGGCTACAGCTATAGATTTAGCAGGGAGAGATGTTTTTGAAGCAGTTCAATTATCTGTAAATCCAAGAGTAATTAATACACCTCCTGTTGCGGCTGTTGCTAAAGACGGAATTCAATTGATTGCAAAAGCAAGAGTTACAGTAAGGGCAAACATTAACCAATTAGTTGGTGGCGCTGGTGAAGAAACTATTTTAGCTAGGGTTGGCGAAGGTATTGTTACTACAATTGGATCTGCAGTTAGCCATAAAGAGGTTTTAGAAAATCCTGATAAGATTTCTAAAGTAGTTTTGTCTAAAGGATTAGATTCTGGTACCGCTTTCGAAATTTTATCTATTGATATTGCCGATATTGATATAGGTGATAATATTGGTGCAAAATTACAAACAGATCAAGCTGAAGCAGATTTAAAAGTTGCTAATGCAAAAGCAGAAGAACGTAGGGCTTTTGCAGTTGCTCATGAGCAAGAAATGAGAGCGAAAGCACAGGAAGCCAGAGCGAAAGTTATTGAAGCAGAATCTCAAATCCCGTTAGCTATTGCCGAATCTTTTAGAAGTGGAAATTTGGGGATTATGGACTATTATAAAATGCAAAATATCCAAGCGGATACTGATATGAGAGAATCTATCTCTAAACCAACAAACGGTAATAAGGATAAAAAATAGAATTCTTTAAAATATCTTGAAAAGCATCCTTCAGCTGACGGATGCTTTTTTTATTAATACAGATTTTCTTCAGATTCCATTTTTAAATTGAAAAAAAATTGATCTTGAAAAAAATATTCTTTTTTATTCTGTTATCATCAGGCATCGTAAATGCTTCAAATGCGCAAAATATTGATGCTCAAAAATCAGATGATCAAATCTCAAATATTGAAAAATCTGGGTTCAATCTCAAATCTCAAAAATATTTGATTTTACCAGTCGCATTAATTTCTTATGGATTTTCATCTTTAGCAAATACGGAAACAAAAAAATGGAATTTTCAGATTAAAGAGGAGATTACGGAAGACCATTCAAATTTCCACACCAAGATTGATAATTATCTTCAATTTTCGCCCGTAGCAATCACATTTGCATTAAAAGCGGCAGGGGTGAGAGGTCAAAATAATCTTTGGTCATCTGCAAAAATTTATGCTACTTCTACATTATTAATGGCAGGTACTGTATATGCATTAAAAAATATTATGGGAGAACAAAGACCAGATAATAGTGGAAATAATTCTTTCCCTTCTGGACATACCGCAACTGCATTTGCCGCTGCAGAATTTATGCATCAAGAATTTAAAAAATCATCCGTATTATTAAGTTACAGTGGTTATTTAGCAGCTTCTGCTACCGGAACATTACGTATGTATAATAACAAACATTATTTAAGTGATGTATTAGCTGGGGCAGGAATTGGCATTTTAACCACAAAAGCAGCTTATTGGTTAAATGAAAAGGTTTTTGTTTCTCATAAAACTAAAGTTTCTAAATCTTTTTAAAGCTGGTTCAT
>JACMNZ010000365.1 GCA_014378285.1 Pseudopedobacter sp. | reverse complement strand
TTATATAGTGCTTTATTTGCTGCCGTTGGTTCTGCGGTGGATAATGAGACAGAAACACAGCAATTTATGCTACCCATAACGCTTCCGCTGATTTTTACCTTTATATTGGGGATGAATGTGATTGTAAATAATCCAGATAGCAACCTTTCTTTTTGGTTATCGATAATCCCTTTCACCTCTCCTATAGCGATGATGATTCGGATCCCTTTTGGCGTACCAGGATGGCAAATTGCGTTATCGATGATTTTATTAATAATCGGATTTATATTTACTACTTGGGTAGCTTCAAGAATTTATAGAGTAGGTATTTTAATGTACGGCAAAAAAGTGACCTATAAAGAGTTGGTAAAATGGTTTAGTTATAATGAGTAGTGGGAATTGGTTTTATTTCTATTTTATACCAATAATTGGTATCTTAGATTTTAAATTATAAAGAAATGGCAAAGAACACATCTATTTTATTAGGAGATCATTTTGATAATTTCATTTCCAAGCAATTAAAGACTGGTCAATTCTCGTCTGCAAGTGAAGTTGTTAGAACTGCTATAAGAATTTTTGAAGACGAAGAAAAAAAGAAAGAACTATTGATGAAAGAACTTGAAAAAGGAGAAAAATCGGGTTTTGTTGAAAATTTTGATAGAAAAAATTTCTTAAAAAAACTACATGCCAAGCATTTAAAAAATGACTTATAAATTAAGTAATGAAGCTAATGAAGATATCGAAAATATATGGTACTATACTTTTATAAATTGGTCGTTAGTACAGGCTGATAGATATATAAATTTGATATTTGAAGAGATTGAGTTTTTATCAACCCATCCCAATTCTGGAAAAGATTACAGTTTTTTCAAAAAAAATTATCGATGCTCGAAAGTAAAATCACACCTTATTTTCTTTAAAAATTCTGACAACATGAACGAAATTGAAATCATTAGGATTTTGCATCAAAATATGGATATTGTTAATAGATTGAGAGATTAAAGTTTTATATGTTATAATATAGAATTTAAGTTTATTAATTTAAAGTACAATTAGATAAATATTTATGTTAGCAGTAAGCTTAGCTTAAAAAATAATCAATGATAGACTATTTTAAAATATTAGAAATATCTAAATACTCATCCGCAGTTGAAGTAAAAAAAGCTTACAGAAAATTAGCAATTTTGTAGCATCAAGTTACAATCTTTAGATAAAATTGAATTAGAATAATTATTGACTTGGTAATGCTAACGGCTAGTTTAATCTATTCCCTTGTTGAAGTACTTTATGTGCCTTTAATCAAATAAATCAAGTTTAAACTTGGAAGGAAAGAGGTGCAATAATTCAGGTACAACTTAAAGCCGCCAATCATTAAAATACTATGTTAATAATTTCAACTCATACAATCCATTTATATAAAACTTAACTTCTAAACCCCAAATGAAAAACATAGATAAAGAAAGTTTAGAAAAAGCATTTCACTTATTTGAATCTGGCGATATCGAAAAAATAGAAATCGGTACAACCAAAGGTTTAAAACAAATACATAATTATCTGTTTAGCGGTTTGTATGATTTTGCTGGAAAAATACGCACAAAAAATATTTCTAAGGGGGGATTTAGATTTGCGAACGCTTTATACTTAAATGAAATTCTACCCAAAATTGAGGAAATGCCTGAAAGCAATTTTGAAGAGATTATTGCTAAATATGTAGAAATGAATATAGCCCATCCTTTTATGGAGGGCAACGGCAGAACGATGCGTATTTGGCTGGATATGATTCTAAAAACTAAGCTCCAAAAGTTAGTAAATTGGCAATTTGTAGATAAATCACTTTATCTGCAAGCGATGGAAAGAAGCCCCATTAATGATTTAGAATTGAGGACTTTGTTGCAAATAAATCTAACCGACAAGATAAACGATAGAACCATTATTTTTAAAGGAATAGAACAATCCTATTATTACGAAGGTTATGAAAAAGAAGATGATAATGAATAATTAGGATTTTTCATCAAAATATTTTTAGCATTACACACTTTACTCCATGCCCTCAATAAAAGCCGT
>JACMNZ010000364.1 GCA_014378285.1 Pseudopedobacter sp. | reverse complement strand
TAGCTTCCCAATTTCATCTACAATTAACCATTCAGGTTTTTGATGAACAGAATT
Organism: Pseudopedobacter sp.; assembly: GCA_014378285.1. Classification (GTDB taxonomy): domain Bacteria; phylum Bacteroidota; class Bacteroidia; order Sphingobacteriales; family Sphingobacteriaceae; genus Pseudopedobacter. The sequence continues at coordinate 8,807 of JACMNZ010000364.1, read as the reverse complement.
TTTTAAAATTTAAACCGCTTTTTTAAAAGCACTTTTTAATTTGGGAACAAACTTTAAAATATAAGAAATGTCTTTAATAAAGCTGCTTTCTTTCCCCTCAATCCATTTTAATAACAACCATTTTAATAACCAATCTTTTGATTTTTTATTATACTAAAAATAACTGCCCCAAAAAATCCTTAAAAGAAACAGCGATATAAGCGTTAATTGGACTTTGCGGACTTGCTATTGCCTTAACAATTAGAACTAAGATTGTGGCATTAATAATGCTTTTGAAAGGGTTATCAGATAAGAAAGAAATATATCTGATAATAATTATTGCAAAAACAGCAAAAGAAATCCCGAAAATGGTAATCTATAAGCGTGTAAAATACCTCCTAACCCAGACTGACTTAAGGCCCAAAGCGCCGTAAGTTTATCCATATTTTGTAGCTTAGTAGAGTAATTATTTTGCTGATTGGCATTTAGCAAAAAAATACAACCGGTATATTACCAACATTCAATTTAACCAATTAAAAAAATTCATGAAATCACAATCTAAAGAAAAGTATCTAGCATTAGATATAGGCGGTTCGCACATTAAATCAACCATTTTAAATGTTGAGGGCAAAATGGATATAGAATATCAAAAGATTGCAACTCCAAAAAATGCAACTCCTGATGATGTTATTACCGCCATTGAAACATTGATTAAAGACTTTTCTAATTATGATAAAATTTCAGTTGGTTTTCCTGGGTTTATTAAAAACGGAGTAGTTAAAACGGCTCCAAATCTTAATAACGAAGCTTTCAAAAATTTTAATTTGAGCCAAGCCATAGCATCCAAATTTAAAAAGCCAGTTCGTTTAGTAAACGATGCCGACATGCAAGGATTAGGTGTAATTAGTAGGGTTGGTTTAGAAATGGTAATTACTTTAGGAACCGGTTTTGGTACCGCTTTATTTATGGACGGAAAATTGTTGCCCCATTTAGAGCTTGCTCATTTACCGGTAAGAGAAGGGATTGATTATGATGCTTTTATTGGAGATAAAGCATTGGATAAAGATGGGATTAAAGTTTGGAACACAAAAATTAAAGGCGTTTTAGAAACTTTTAACAATGTTATAAATTATGATAGTTTGTTTTTAAGTGGTGGAAACGCAAAAAGAATAAATTTTGATTTAGACGATAATATTAAGGTAGTGGGGAACAGAGATGGTATTAGAGGTGGAATGTTTCTTTGGAAAGAAGATGATGGCTATTGCGTAAGAACGGTGAATCCTATATAAAGGAAAATCAAATTTTATCTTTTGACATTGGGAATGCTTGTATGTTTTTAGCATTAAGGTTACGGGTTAATGATTGGACCGTCATCCCGGCCAATGTTAAAGCAGGGTTTTTTTCTTTTATAGGAAAAAGATACAGTTATAAAATGTGGATAAACGCCCTGAAAAATTTGATTTAAACATAATCATCTCCGCACATTAAAAAAACATATTAAATATGAAAGAGATAGCAGAAAAAAAACATGCCTTTGGGATGATTGGTTTAGGCACCATGGGTAGAAATTTATTGTTAAACATGGCAGATAACGGTTTTAACGTTACGGGTTACGATAAAAGCCCGCAACAAGTAGAATTGTTAAATAAAGAAGGTGTTAAAACCGGTACTGTAGGAATAATGGAGATTGAGGATTTTGTGCAAAGCCTTAAAGTACCGAGAGCAATTATGATGTTGGTGCCTGCAGGTAAGATTGTTGATGCTGTGATCCAAGAATTGTTGCCTTTATTAGATGAAGGAGATTTAATTATTGATGGAGGAAACTCTCATTATACCGATACTGATAAACGATTTATAGAACTTCAAAAAATGAATATCCATTTTTTTGGAATGGGGATTTCTGGAGGAGAAAAAGGAGCAAGATTTGGCCCAAGTATGATGCCTGGAGGCGATAAAAAAGCTTATCAAGTGATGAAACCGATCCTTGAAGCTGTTTCTGCCAAAGTTAACGGAGAGCCCTGTGTTACTTATATTGGCCCAGGAGCATCAGGACATTTCGTGAAAATGGTTCACAACGGGATAGAGTATGCATTAATGCAAATGATTGCAGAAGCTTATGAACTGATGAAAGTTGGTTTAAATATGCCAGATGAAGAAATAGGTAATGAGTTTAAAAAATGGAATAATGGGAAATTACAATCCTATCTTTTAGAAATCACAGAGCAAATCTTTTTCTTAAAAGAAGACGGAGATAAAGATGTTTTACTTAATTACATAAAGGATGAGGCAAAAGCCAAAGGAACTGGAAAATGGACATCCCAAGTTTCTATGGACTTACAATCCGTTACTACTTGTATTGATGCGGCTGTTGCCATGCGAGATTTATCTAAACAAAAAGATTTAAGATTAGCTGTTGATAAAGTTTATAGCGATGCTACCAGCATTGATATTGATAAAGCAGAAGTTTTAAAAGATTTAGAAGATGCCGCGGCTTTTACCATGAAAATAATTTATACGCAAGGAATGGAACTGATGCAAAAAGCATCACAAGAAATGAATTACGATTTAAACTTGGCAGATTGTGCAAAAATATGGAGAGGTGGATGCATAATTAGAGCTTCGTTTTTAGAGGAAATTTATACAGCTTATAAAAATAAACCCGATTTAGATAATCTGCTTTTAGACAAAAAAGTGTCAAAACAAATTAAAATTACAGTAAATGCTGCAAGAAGTATTATTATTGCAGCCGTAAAAGCAGGCATTGGTACAGCCGTATTTTCATCGGCTTTAAGCTATTTTGATAATTTGAAAAGCGGCAGGATGCCTTCTAATTTAATCCAAGCGCAAAGAGATTATTTTGGCGCACATACTTATGAGCGTACTGATAAAGAAGGTATTTTCCACACAATATGGCAAATAAACGCTAAACCATAAAAACAAGAATAATTAAATGAAAACTAACATTAAACCAAAACCAACCATTTTCATGATTTTTGGTGGCACCGGCGATCTTGCAGAAAGAAAACTGATACCTGCTTTGTACAATCTTTTTTTAGAAAGTTACATGCCTAAAGAATTTGCGATTATCGGTTTAGGCAGAACGGATTATAATGATGACTCTTTTAAAAAATTATTACTTGGTGGGGTAAATAAATTCTCTAGGAGCGGCAAAGCCGAGAAAGATAAATGGGAGGATTTTTCTAAACATATTACTTATTTAAAAAGCGATGTAAACAACGAGGGCGATTATAAAAAAATGAGCGCTTTGATTGAAGGTTATGAAAAAGAGTGGAGCGAATGTCCTAACATAATCCATTATTTAGCTGTTGCCCCTAATTTTTTTCCAATTATTGCAAGCAATCTGGCTAAAGTTAAATTAGCTAACGATTGCGATAGAACAAGGATTGTTATTGAGAAACCTTTCGGTCATGATTTACAATCAGCAAAAGAATTAAATGTTTTATTAAAAGGGATTTTTGCTGAAAATCAAATTTACCGTATTGACCATTATTTAGGTAAAGAAACTGTGCAAAATATGTTGGCTTTTAGATTTGCCAACGCCCTTTTTGAGCCAATTTGGAACCGTAATTTTATTGAACATGTTCAAATTTCTGTTACCGAAGATATTGGTGTAGAAGATCGTGGTGGTTATTATGACGGATCTGGTGCTTTACGCGATATGGTTCAAAACCATATTTTGCAAGTTTTATGCTTGGTAGCGATGGAACCTCCCGTTAATTTTGATGCAGAAGAAATAAGAAACAGAAAAGTTGATGTTTTAAGGGCTATGCGTAAATTTGGGCCAGATGAAATTAGGTTTAATACCGTTCGTGGGCAGTATAGCGAAGGTTGGGTTAAAGGAGAAAAAGTAGAAGGTTACCGCGATGAAGAAGGCGTTGATCCTGAGTCTAATACAGAAACTTTTGCCGCTTTAAAATTCTTTATTGATAATTGGAGATGGCAAAATGTACCCTTTTATGTGCGTACGGGAAAAAGAATGCACCAAAAAGCTTCCATCATCAGCATACAATTTAAAGATGTACCTCACTTAATTTTCCCTAATCAATCATCAGAAAGCTGGCAACAAAATAGGTTAATCATTAGCATACAGCCAGAAATGAGTATCCGTTTGCAAGTTCAAGCAAAAAGACCGGGATTGGATATGACTTTAAACCCAGTTGATATGGTTTTCAATTATGATGGAACTTATGAAAACGATACGCCTGAAGCTTACGAAACCTTGCTGTTAGATGCCATGAAAGGCGACCAAACTTTATTTATGCGTGGCGATCAAGTAGAAACTGCTTGGGATTTAATTATGCCTGTATTAGAAAGTTGGGAATCTAAAAAAAGCATCAGTTTCCCAAATTACTCGGCAGACAGTTGGGGCCCAGAAACTGCAGAAGCCTTAATTGCAAAAGATGGTTTCCATTGGTTTACCATGCCCATTAAAAAAGCCGATAAGAAATAAGTAAGTTTTATAAATCATCTATTAAAATCTATTTTATGAAAACAAACGTTTTTAAAACACCTGATGAAGTCATTCATTCTTTAGCCAATTATTTTGTCAACTGCGCTAACACGGCCATAAAGAAACATAATAAATTTTCTGTTGCCTTATCTGGCGGCAACTCTCCAAAAAGATTATATGAGCTTTTGGCTTCCGCCGATTTTAAAAATAAAATTGATTGGAAAAAAGTGTATTTCTTTTTTGGCGATGAGCGTTATGTTCCTCAAGATAATGTAGATAGTAATTATTTAATGGCAAAAACAGCTTTGTTTGATCATTTGGATATTGATGATTCTCAAATAAATAAAGTTGACACATCATTAAACCCAGCAGCCGCCGCACAAGATTATGATCGCTGTATCTGTAATTTTTTTGATGAAGATCCAAGTTTTGATTTAATGCTTTTAGGCTTAGGAGATGATGCCCATACAGCTTCAATATTCCCAAATACTTCTTTAGTTTGGATTGATGAGGAGAATGTAAAGGAGGTTTATTTAGAGGATAAACAAATTTATAGGATTAGTTTTACTGCTCCTTTAATTAATGCCTCTAAAAACGTTGTGTTCTTAACCTTTGGAGCAAATAAAGCAGATGCAATAAAAGCCGTTTTTGAAGGCGAAAAAAACGTTAATCTGTACCCAGCACAATTAATTAATCCCACAAACGGCGAATTACAATGGTTTGTAGACGAAGCTGCAGTAAGTAAACTCGATAAAAGGCTTTAATCATTCTTCACTTTTATAAATCTTAAATAAAGGAACAATCTTTGTATAATTGATTTTGTGCCAACTATAAAGCCCAATAATAGATTAAGAACAATTGAGATTGTTGCCAAACTGTTAGATAGTCAGTTTAAGATTGGGAATTTTAGGTTTGGTTTAGATCCTATTTTAAATCTTATCCCCTTTGCCGGCGATAGTGCAACAGCATTAGTTTCTATTATTTTGATTTATACGATGCGAAAACATGGCGCAAGCAATAAACTTATTGCTAAAATGTTGGGCAACGTGGCAATTGATTTTGTTTTAGGAGCAATCCCCTTTTTAGGGTGGGTTTTCGATTTTTACTTTAAGGCGAATGATAAAAACGTAAAACTTTTAAAAGAACATTATGCCGAGGGGAAACATACTGGAAGTGCAAGAGGAATCATCATTTTTAGCTTAATTATATTTCTATTGATGATAGCTGCTTTTATTTGGGCAACATGGGCATTAACCGCTTATTTATTTCATGCTTTTTCTTAAAAATTGGTTAAGAAGATTTCTTAAAATTAGCCTTTAAGGTGTCGATTAAATCATTTTTAGCCTCTTCATGGGCTTTTGTTGCGCTACTTCTATTAGCATATCCATGATTACGTATAATTGTTTCGTTAAAAATACTGATCATTTCCCCATCTTGTTTAGTAGTGATAAGTTTGTTTTCTAAGCCATTATATTGCATCCAAATACTTTCAATTATCCAATCATTTCCATTGTTAAAATGATTGGTTTTTATATCTTTTATTCCCAGCCATTCATCGCGATAGGTATCATCATCATTTAAAGCCCCGATTTTATATCCTACTATACAGCATAAAATTATCCCAGACCCAATTAAATATGGAAAAGCAACACTTCTTTCAGATTTTGGCGTCTGTTTAAACATGGCCAATCCAACTAAAAAGCCAAACATTAGTCCAATTAATAATCCAGAAGTACTTTTAGATGTGTTTTTAGGTTTTAAAGACATTATAAAGATTAAAGTTTATGCTTATCTAAAAGTTTTTCATTTATCAAAATAATGCCCTTTCCCCGATATAATATTTGCGATAATTTTATCTTGATTAATGCTGTAAACAATCCTTTCCTTCCTATTAACCCTTCTTGACCAATAACTTGGTAAGTCAAACTTTAACTTTTCGGGATTTCCAATTCCTGTTTCAGGGTGTTGCGATAATTCGGAATAATTTGTTCGATTTATGTTACGGAAGATTTATTTCCAGATTTGTGTAACACTTGAAATTCTTTTTGTGCTGCTTTCTCAATGATTACAATATTCTTTCCCATATATTATTGGAGTCTTTTATTGGAATGGTATTCCCTTCTTTTATACTTTTTTCTCTCTCTTTTATTTCTTTTACAAAAATTAGGTCATAAAGATATTTTTCAGAAGATATGTTCCAAGACTTAATTAAAGCCTTTAATTGATCCTGAGTATTTGGATAAATTACTAAAGATTTCATAATCAAATTTACACTTATCAAAATAAAGAAGCAAGATCGTTTTAATCTACTAAACTTTTTTTCCAAAAGCTAAATCGCCAGCATCACCCAGCCCAGGTACGATATAAGATTTTGAGGTCATTTCTTCATCAATAGCTCCAATCCATAACTTAGCTTTTGGTAAATTATTTTTCACAAAAGCAATACCTTCTTGGCTAGCAATTACAGTTACGATATGCAAAGTTTCGATTTTGAACCTTGATAGTAAATCTTTGCAGCACATTACCAAACTTTGCCCTGTTGCCAACATCGGATCAGAAACAATAACCGTTTTTCCATCTAAATTTGGTGTAGAAACATACTCCATTTGTATATCAAAATCGTCTCCTTTTTTGCTTTTACGATAAGCTGCTATAAAACAAGAATCTGCTCTATCAAAAACATTTAACAAACCTTGGTGCAGCGGTAAACCAGCTCTTAAAATAGTTGCCAAAATCGGCATATTTTTTATTTGGCCATCATTTGAAAAACCCAAAGGTGTTTGTGTTTCCACATTTTCAAAGTCTAATGTTTTACTAATTTCATACGCAAAAATCTCGCCCAAACGCTCCATATTTCTTCTAAAACGCATACTGTCTTTTTGAATCTCGATGTCTCTTAATTCTGCCAATAAATTATTTGCAATAGTTTTTGTTTTATTTAGAAGAAACATATTTTTAAATATTTAGCCCAATCTTTTTTCATTTATTGCCTTTACCCAATCTTCTCGTCCACATTTATCGCAAGTAAACTGTTTTTGAGATTTTTGAGGCTTTTTAATATTACCACAAAATCTACAGGCATAAAAAATATCCATATTTAGTTCGGTTTGCTTATCATTAAAGGGTTTAGGTAAAATTGGTAATCCGTATTTTACTTTATCGTCCTCCAAATAGAAAACACTTATTTCTCCGGTGGTTTCTAAAATCGCTGTATCCACTTGGCCTAAATGGCTAATATTTCTTAATCTTAATTCAGCAAAAAACTCATCAATTGCCATAAATTCTTTTTTAAATTTATGGATAACAAATTCTCCGTCTTCAATTAAATACACTGGTTTGCCTTCTAACCAATGTTCTATTCTTTTTGATTTTGATATGAGATAAGTTGTTGTTCTATACAATATTATTATAAATATAAAAACGCAAATTGCTGGCAATAAACCAACATCTTCATAAAACAATGGATCGCCCGCGGCAGAGCCTAATGTCAAAATAATTACTAATTCAAAAATAGACAGCTGCTTAATTCCACGTCTTCCGGCTAGCTTTAATACAATCACTAATACCAAAAAGATTACGATACACCTAAAAAGCACTTCTAAAAGAAAAGTATATGGAAGATTGTTCATAAACAACCTGGCTGGCTCAAATATTTCTTTCATAGCAGTTTACAAGCAATTGCTTAGCCACTGCTTACCTTATAAAACAAATTTATTCTATTTTTCTAAAGATTTGCTTATTAATGGAAATTGTATGAGGTTTTAATTTGGAAGATTATTGGCTTATGGTAATTATAATAATGGCTTAAATAATTTACAGCCTATCTTTCTTAGTCTTTAAATAAACTTGATATGATTTTTTTATGTAATTCATATCATCATAACGGTTGCGATAGGTTACATCTTCTGGCTTTGGCCGATACAAGTACATAAACTCTACCATCTCTTCATCTTTAATTTTAACACTTTCCTTTATAATTGAAACACTAAAGTGGGCATCCACACGGGTTTCAGCATTTTCTTTATATATGTAACTTCCAAATCTCCTTGCATCTGCGGCATCTTTACCCAATAATTCATGCAATGCCGTAAGTGGTGTAAATATATAGGCAAAAATTGGGGGTTTGCCTCCATAATAAACGCCCTTACTTCTGTAGCCATCTAAAATTTCTTTCTGTTCTGCTTTTCTGGTTTGTTGCTTAACCACAACTTCGTTTAATGTAATTGATTTTTTTAGGTAGATAACTAGGTTTTGCTTTTGAATGATGGCTTTTTCTTGGTCTTGATAATTGACTTTAGTTATTACCAATGTATCACCAATAGAAACATTGATGCTAAAATTGCCATAATCATCACTG
>JACMNZ010000363.1 GCA_014378285.1 Pseudopedobacter sp. | reverse complement strand
CCTTTACCTTGATTATCTACGGGCGCATCGGTTATAATTTCTTTTCCTGATTGTAAATGGGTTGAAGTGGTTCTTAAACCACCATTGTATACTACTTTTGAAGTTGCCATAATCTTATTTTTTTCAAATCTAATAATTTATAAACTAGGTTAAATTGAAATACAAAAAAATTAGAAAGCAAAAATGCCGCTTGATTATTCAAACGGCATTTAATAGAAATAATTAATTGTTAAATATTTGGCTGAATAATTATTCCAACTTTTGTAGTATCGTTAGTAGAATTTATTAAACCTTTACTCCAAATGGTATAAATCCTCCCACTTTCAACATTTACATTTTCTACAGTTGCTACCGTAGTTTGATCGGCCGATTTAATTTTGAAAGTATAAGTTTTTCCACCTTTAATACCTGTAAATGCGCTGTGTGATTTGTAGTTTAAATTTGAAAACAAAGTAGAATCCTGTCCTTCATTTTGTGATAAACTTAAACTTAAAGCTGGCGCATCTGGACTTAAATTCAAGAATCTTAGATTTGCCTTAGCAGCAGATGGCTGGGTTAAAGAATCTGTTAAAACTAAAAATTGAGGGTTAGTTGCTTGTCCAATAACATATATCGAATAATAATTATCGCTTTTAGCCTCAAAACTTCCCAATTTAATACTGTCTGTAGATTGTACCTTATAAATTCCAAAAGTTCTGGTACCTCCATAAATATTAAAATAAGGTAACCTTTGAGAATAATCAAAAGGTGAAGAATTTATCCTTTGATTGTTAACCACAAAATCAAATTTTTGTAAACCTGGGGAAGCATGAATTACAGATAAGGCGGCAATATTAGGATTTGTGTTTTCATCGTTTTTTAAACAAGAGCTTAATGTAAACAATAGGACAACACTAGCCAAATAAGGTAATAAATGCTTTTTCATAGAAATTTTACTTAAACTTTTCATAATATAATCTTTGTTATACTATACTAAACGAAAATTTTTCTTGATTCGCTACAACAGATTGTAATATAATTTAAATGTAGCATCCATAATTTTAAAAATAAATCTAATGTTAGATATCATTCTGCATTGGATTTAAATTAAATTTGATTAATGATTTCACTATTTAAAGACTTTTTTAAACCAGATGATAATGTAGGTTTCCTTTCTGATAATTTAATAAATATTATTCTAGAAAAAACAACCCCTCAAAAAATTTCTATTAAATTAAGTGAAAAAGAAATTATCCTTTTTCAAGGAGATTCCATTACCGATTGCGACCGTAAAAGAGGTAAACAAAGGTTTAACGATTTTAAAGGTTTAGGAAATGGTTATCCAAAATTTATAACAGAAGAATTATTAGAAAAACATCCTGAAAAAGATTTAAAATTATATAACCGAGCAATAAGCGGCAATAAAGCTTTTCAGCTATTAAGCCGATGGGAAGAAGATTGTTTACTTTTAAAACCTACGCTACTCAGTATTTTAATTGGTGTAAATGATTATTGGCACTATCTTAATGGAAAATATAGTGGCGACATTAAAATTTTTGAAAAAGATTTACGATTATTAATCATGAAATCACTATCGACTTTGCCAAATTTAAAAATTGTTTTGGGAGAACCGTTTGCTTTAAAAGGTGTGGAAGTTGTAGATGAATCTTGGTTTCCTGAATTTTATAATTATCAAAAAGTGGTTAAAGAATTAGCTATTAAATTTAACTTACCTTTTATCCCTTACCAAAATATATTGGATGAAGCAACAAAACATCAACCTGCTAAAAGTTGGACTTATGATGGT
>JACMNZ010000362.1 GCA_014378285.1 Pseudopedobacter sp. | reverse complement strand
TGCCCTAACTTGAAAATTATTGGTAGAGGAGGAGTAGGGATGGATAATATTGATGTAGAATATGCAAAAAGCAAAGGTATTGCAGTAGAAAATACACCTGCATCATCTTCTCAATCTGTTGCCGAATTAGTTTTTACACATTTATTTAATGGGGTAAGGTTTGTTTACGATGCAAATAGAAAAATGCCTTCATTGGGCGATTCTCAATTTAATCAGTTAAAGAAAGATTACGCAAAAGGTATTGAATTAAAAGGTAAGAAAATTGGCATTATAGGTTTTGGACGTATTGGTAAAGAAACTGCCAAACTAGCTTTGGGACTTGGGATGGATGTTTTAACGTTTGATCTTTATGATATTCCAGCTACTTTAAAATTAGAACTTTCTGGCGGTGTTACTGTTGATGTCCCTGTTAGTAAAGTAAATATGGACGATTTATTAGCTCAATCTGATTTTATAAGTTTACATATTCCCTTCACTGAGAAACCAGTTTTAGGAAAAGAAGAATTTGAGAAAGTAAAACCAGGAGTAGGGATTGTAAACTGCTCTAGAGGTGGTACAATTGATGAGGATGCTTTGATTGAAGCTTTGAATAGCGGCAAGGTTTCTTTTGCAGGATTAGATGTTTTTGATAACGAACCAACTCCAAGAAAAGACCTTTTAAATCATCCAAAAGTTTCTTTAACTCCGCACATAGGTGCGTCTACAAACGAAGCTCAAGAAAGAATTGGTGTAGAATTAGCTAATTTGATCATAGGACATTTGAAGAATTAAGGATCGAAATAATCGTCATTTATTGATGAAGGAGAATCAAAATTAAAAATGCCTTAGCTAAGTTTAAACTTGGTTAAGGCATTTTTAATTTTGTAGTAGCAAACTATATAAAAAACGAAATTGTTAAGCTCTCTATTATCCACTGGGCCTTGTATTCGTTTCCTGTTTCTTATTTTCAAAATAATCCAATATTTCATCTTTGGTCATTTTGGATAGCTTTTCAAATAAAGGAGTATGTTTATAAGAATTCTTCATCAAAAGAACCACCAAATACAGAGGTATCTATAAATCCTTTGTCTCATTAAACCAACATAAAGAAATTTATTTTTATTATTTGATAGTATTAATTTGAATTATAAATTTATTTATTAGGAATAAATTCCTGTTTCAAATTAAAATCTTCTCTTTTAAAAGTGCCTGGAGTTGCATGATCTCCTTCTTTAAAATTGAAGTTTACAAATTTTACACCTAAAATTTCTGTGAACGAATAAGTAGTTTCTGCCATAAAAATCTCTGAACCCATATTACCGCTTTGTTGTGTTAAATAAGTTGCATCAGGAATATTTACAAAAACGGTATCATTGCTTTGATTCTGCGATGCAATATGTATTTCAGGATATTTCCTATTGATAGCTTCAGCAATATTGTTAATGTCCAAATCTTCATTTTTAACCATGTCGCTTTTTTGCATACTGATTTTTTGTGAATTAGAATCTAGTTCTGCTGCCCAAGGAACATCTGCAAGTTGAGCTGGTTTATCTTTCAAAGAATATTGCATCACTTTGCTGCTATCCTCATCATTTTCAACTTGTTTACTGTCCCTATTACAAGCAGAAATCGTTATTGTTAATAAAAATAAGTTTAAAAAATATTTTATATGCTGCTTCATATCGTTTTAATTTATTAAAATATGCTCAATAATCTTGCCTTTTTTATATTAGAAAATACGATTAGATACTAAGGAGTACTAACAGCAACTGGTAAAATCTTCCCATTAAAGAAACGATTGCCATTTAAAGCAAAATCAGCTAAATATTTCCCCATTTCAAAAGCTTGTACTGGAGATTGATAGCCAGGAAAAGCTTTTTCTAACATTTCCGTTTGTGCAGAACCCAAAGCCAAACAGTTTACACTGATCTTATCATCAGCCAATTCTTGTGCTAAACATTCTGTTAAGTTATGCAGAGCAGCTTTACTTGCAGAATATGCGGCTAGTCCAACAAATTTCGCACTTCCTAGAAAGCCTCCCATCGAACCCACATTTACGATATGTGAGTTAACTTGAAGTTGAGGAATTAACGCTTGTATAATCCTAAAATGACTTAAAAAATTACTTTGGAACATATCAGCCATATCAAACTCAGTCAGTTCTT
>JACMNZ010000361.1 GCA_014378285.1 Pseudopedobacter sp. | reverse complement strand
GGAATGCGACCTAAGTTTTCTGCATATATCAACAATTCATTATTTATATATTGATTGCTAAGATTTAAAGTAAAGAACGTTGGGGATTTTCTAATGGCTACTTTTTCTGCAATGGTATCTCTATTAAATATGATGGTAACTTTATCGCCATCTACCTTTTCATAATCATTAAGTGCTATTTGAATAATTTTATTTTCTACATCAACCTCTTCAATTACATTTATTTGTGTGCGATAAAGAGAATCCTGAAAGGTTTGATATTGAGTTGGAACAGGCGTTTGTATATGTAAAGAATCATTTTTAGATAAAAAAATTAATCCAGGTATACATTCTAATACTTCCTTTTTAACACCAAATGCATCAGTAAAAAGCTCGTCTTTACCCAATTCATCTTTTGCATAGGTAACACCGTCCCATCTACCTGTTAATGTTTCTAAACTGCCAGTGCTTTTATATTTTAAAATGAAGTTCTTAATACAAAGAAAATAATCTGGAGGGAGAATTTTTTCTATAACACCATATCTAAATTCATTCAAGTAAATAGAATCTTTTTCAAAATAACCTGAGAAACTTAATTTGCCAACCACAACGCTCCCTAAATAAGCATTTGATACTCCAGAAATCTTTTTATTTTTTTGATTAATATTTAGCTCCAAAACATATTGAGGAGCATATCCTCCGCTGTCTTGTGTTAGCTTTCCTTTCCAAAAGCCTGTTAAATCTTGGGCATTAACTATAAAAGGAAAGAAGAATAAGAGTAGTAATAGTTTTCTCATATTAATTGGTTAAATCAAGTTACTGATTTATAACTAAGTAGAGAAAAATTGATTTTATTTTTTTTCTTTTGCAACGCCAGGAGCGTTATAATAATTATTGATTTTGTAGTACATTAAATCTGCAATACTTACCGCTCTTTGTTTGGCTTCATTTGCAATTTTACCCTCAAAATTTTCATCGACAGTTTCAATAAATAAAGTTTTCCATTGGTTAAACATTTCTGGGGTTAACTTAATTTGTTGGTTCAATTTAAAATGTGCGTCCATTGGGTTTCCTTTATAACCAATTTTACCTAATAAAGTAGATTCCCAAAACGCGTACATAATTGGTAAATGATGCCCCCAATTTACTTTTGCAACATCATTAAAAATAGGTCCTAAACTTTCATCGGCAACAGCCTTATCATAAAAAGTATCTACTAATAATTTTATATCAATATGGTTTTCAATATCTTTTTTCATGATAGACTTTATTTACCTAACGTTAAAGTTAGATTTTTATAATCTATTAAAGCATTATAATCCATTAAAATATCTCCGCCTAAAACACCAATTACCGGGGGTAAATTCAACTTTTCATAAGCAAACTTTATAGCAGATAAATCAAAAACTGGCGCTTCGTAATTTTCTATTATCAATTTGCCTAATTTCAATTCAGGACAAATCACATAATATCTTTCCATGGTTGTTGTACCTAAACCAATTGCATGATGATCAGGAATATGTACTATTTGATCTTCCGAAGTAAAACCAGAAACAATCTCCATATCAAATGCAGATTTTGATGCGCCTGTATCTAAAACAGCTTTAAAAATTTGTCCAAAAATAAAAACTTCCACCAAAAGGTGGAAGCCATCGCCTTGTAAGTCTATCAACTCTAAGGGTAATTTATAATTTTTCATTCCTGATTAAATCAGATTTGAATCTGCTAAAACCTGATTCATATTTCTAACCGCGTCAGCGCTTTTGTTAAACTCAGTTTGTTCAGCATCGCTTAACTTAAAGTCAACAATTTTTTCCCATCCTTTTTTACCCAAAATAACTGGTACAACTAAAGAAATATCTTTTTGACCGTATTCCCCGTCTAATGCAACACCACAAGAGATTAGTTTTTTCTCATCACGTACAATTGCCTCAACCATTGCAGCAGTTCCCGCTCCTGGCGCATACCATGCAGAAGTTCCTATTAATTTAGTTAACGTAGCACCACCAACCATTGTAGCTGCAACCACCTTATCTTGTTGTTCTTTACTTAATAATTGCGTTACCGGAATACTATTCCAAGTAGCGTGATGAATTAAAGGAATCATGGTTGTATCACCGTGTCCGCCTATTACTACTGCATTTAAATCTGAAGGAGAACAACCTAATTCTTGGCTTAAATAATATTTGAAACGAGCAGAGTCTAATGCACCACCCATACCAATAATTTTTTCTTTTGGTAAACCTGATGTTTTTAATGTCAGGTAATTCATGGTATCCATTGGGTTAGAAACCACAATGATGATGGTATTAGGAGAATGTTTTAAAATATTTTCAGTTACCGATTTAACGATACTTGCATTGGTACCAATCAATTCTTCACGAGTCATTCCTGGTTTACGTGGCAAACCAGAAGTAATTACCACCACTTCAGAATCTGCGGTAGCGGCATAATCATTGGTTACGCCTTTTATTTGTGTATCAAAACCACAATAAGATGCTGTTTGCATCATATCAATCGCTTTACCTTCGGCAAAACCTTCTTTAATATCCAACAAAATTAACTCTCTTGCTAATTCTCTTCTTGCAATGTTATCAGCACAAGTTGCGCCTACTGCACCTGCCCCAACTACGGTAATTTTCATGATTTATATCGTTTTT
>JACMNZ010000360.1 GCA_014378285.1 Pseudopedobacter sp. | reverse complement strand
TATTCGAATAAAATTTTATCCAAAATATCATAATCTGGCAAAGAATCAGAGTCTTTTTGATCTGGTCTTAATTCTGCTGAAGGTGGTTTAACAATTGTATTAATTGGGATAATTTCTTTTTCTCTATTGATGTAATTACACAATTGATAAACTTGGGTTTTATAGCAGTCGCCAATTACAGAAATAGCTCCGCACATATCTCCATACAAAGTGCCATAACCCACAGCAGACTCACTTTTATTAGAGGTGTTTAACAAGATGTACCCAAATTTATTAGACATCGCCATTAAAATTACTCCACGAGACCTAGCTTGTATATTTTCTTCGGTAAGATTAGCTTCTAAACCAGCAAACTCTTCCTTCATGGTTTCGTCAAAAGCATCTGCAATATCTTTTATTGGGATAATGGTACTTTTACAACCCATATTTTTTACTAAATCTTCCGCATCCTTTATAGAATGAACAGAAGAGTATTTAGAAGGCATCAAAACTGCCATCACATTTTCGGCTCCTAAAGCATTACAGGCCAAAGCACATACTAAAGCAGAATCAATTCCTCCGGATAAACCTAAAATTGCTTTTGTAAATCCAGATTTTTTGAAATAATCTTTAATCCCAAGAATAAGAGCCTGATAAACTTGTTCGGTATCAGTTGGTCTTTTGATTTCTTTGTTTAAAACGATAGCACTTTGAATTTGCTCTACATCAAAAACCTGGATATCCTCTTCAAAATATTTTAGTTCTGATACTAAATCTCCAGCTTTATCAAAAACTAAAGAACCTCCATCAAAAATTAATTCAGTTTGGGCACCCACATGGTTTACATAAAAAAGCGGTAGGTTATATTTTCTGCAATTTTGTGAAAGGATAAAAATCCGCTCTTCATCATGGTTATAAGCAAAAGGAGAAGCGGCAATATTAATCATAAAATCAGGTTCCTCATTAATCAACTCATCCATTGGGCAAGTTTTATAAAGTGGATTATTTCCTAAATTCCAAAGATCTTCACAAACGGTTAATGCAATTTTATGTCCTTTATAATCAATACATTTAAACTCATGAGCTGGTTCAAAATAGCGATACTCATCAAAAACATCATAAGTTGGCAACAAAGCTTTTTTTACAGTTTGCTTTATTTCTCCATCGGCAATAAAAAAGGCTGCATTATATAAATCTTTCCCATCAATAACCGGATTTAAGATAGGCAAACCAATAACGCAGGCAATATCTTTTGTAGCCTCAGCAATTTCATCGGCGGAAGCTTTACACAACGCTATAAATTCTGGATATTCCAAAAGATCCCTTGGTGGATAACCAGAAATACATAGCTCTGCAAAAACAACCAAGTCAACGCCATTTGCTTTTTGCTGATTAAGCGTATCGATTATTTTTTTTGTATTTGCTTCAAAATTACCGATGTGATAATTTAATTGTGCTAAAGCTATTTTCATCAGAAAAAAGTACTTTAAAAGTAAACTGCTAAGTTTAAACCTAAGTAAGAATTTTTTAGCGTACCGGCACCAGATTGGATATCTGTAAACCCATTATCGAAAGTTAAACCGCCAGCTAATTTTGTTTTCTCGCCAACGGCAAATTCTGCACCTGCTCCAATTATAAGCGAAGCTCTGTAAAATGAAGTTGTTTTATAAATATCAACATCTTCTTGTATAGGTGTGCTGCTTACACCCTTAACATCTTGTTTTGCTCTTACGTTAAACCCATTACCTAAACCAAACTGACCAAAAAATTTAAGTCCATTGTTTTCAGATGTACACAATTTAACCGTAGCTGGCACTTCTATGTATTGTAGCTTATATATTTTTTGCTCATTGTTTGCATTTGCTTTTGTTTGTCCGTTAATGGTGGTCAGTTTTAAAGCTGTGCTAAATGCATAATTTTGTGCAAAATAAAAATCACCCAATAAACCATAAGTAAACCCTGCTCTTAAACCATCGCCATCTACACCTTGAATATCAGATTTTATATATCCGAAAGTTGGGTGTGCGGTTAAACCTAATTTAAAGCCTTTAAAAGTATCTTCTTGCTGTGCGAATATGATAGTGGTACTAAAACATAATATGGCTATTAATAATATCTTTTTCATAAATTGAGTTTAATAAATTGTTAATTTGTATTAATGAAAACTATTGATTGTGTCAAAATTACTCTTTTTTTTATAATATCTTTTTTTTTGATGGCTTGCTATCAAGAAAATAAGATTGATACCAGTAATATTAAAATAAACCTAAAAATTGAAAGGTTTGACCAAGATTTATCTCAGATAAATCCTAATAATTTGAAGGAAAAATTACCTCAGTTAAAAAAGAAATATGGCAATTTTTATGATGATTATTTTCATAAGATTTTAAACGTTGGGACAACAAATAAAAATGAATATGTAGGTATAGTTGCACAAATTTTGGAGGGTAAACCGTTTCAGGACTTGCAACAAGAAACTAATCAGGTTTATCCAAATATGGATAAATTTAAACCTGAGCTTACTGAAGCTTTTAAGCGGATAAAATATTATTATCCTGAATGGAAAGCTCCTAGGTTAGTGACTTATATTTCTGGTTTCCAAGTACAAACACCAATTGGAACTGGCTATGTTGGTATTGGTTTGGATATGTTTTTAGGAAAAAATTCTAAATTTTATCCTGCATTGATAGAAACGGTACCAAGGTATATAAGCAGAAGATTTACGCCAGAAAACATCATTCCAAGAGTTGTTGAAGTAATTACAAGAGAAGATTTGTTTCCAGAACTAGATAATGATAAAACATTATTGGCTAAGATGGTTTATAATGGTAAACTGCTGTATTTCATGAAACAAATGCAGCCCGAAACTGCAGACAGCGCCATTATTGGATATTCTGAGAAGCAAATGAAATGGGCCAACGATTATGAATCCGATAGTTATGCTTATTTATTAGACCAAGATTTATTATATGAAACAGATTATTTTAAAATACAGAAATATATATCAGAAGCGCCATTTACACCTGGTTTAGGAGAAAAAAATGAATCAGCACCTAAATTAGGTTTGTTTATAGGATGGCAAATGGTTAATAATTATATGAAAGAGAATCCTAAAGTAACATTGAATGAATTAATGTTAGAGAGGGATGCTCAAAAAATACTAAAGGAAGCAAAATATCGTCCTTCTAATAAATAAGATAAATAATGAAAATAGGAATAGTATTAAGTGGAGGCGGAATTAGAGGAATAGCACATTTAGGAGTTTTAAAAGCCCTACAGGATCAAAAAATTACTATTTCTATGATAACAGGAACTAGTGCTGGTGCCATTGTGGGGGCTTTATTTGCTAACGGGATCAATCCTTATGAAGCTTTGCAAATATTTCAAGGAACTAAACTATTAAGGTTTTTAAGGCCGGCTTTTCTTTCTCCCGCCTTGTTAAATTTAGAATCAACAATTCCTTTATTTAAAAGATATTTACCTCACGATTCTTTTGAACATCTAAAAATCCCTTTAATTATTACCGCAACAAATTTTAATAAGGGAAAATTAGTATTTTTTCAAAAAGGAGATCTAATTCGGAAGGTTTTAGCTTCTAGTTGTATCCCTGGAGTTTTTAACCCCCTGATGATTGATGGAGAGTATTATGTAGATGGAGGGGTTTTGAATAATTTCCCTGTAGAGCCCTTAATAAATAATTGTGATTTTATTATTGGATCTAGTTGTAATCATTTACCCGTGATAGATAAATTCAGGAATATCAAACATGTTTTTGAAAGGGCTGCCGTACTTTCCATAAATTCTGACATGGAAGAAAAACTGAAGTGCGTTGATTTTGTGGTAGAACCACATGGTTTGGGGCAAACAAGTTTGTTTGATACCAAAAGAGCAGAAGAGATTTTTTGGTTAGCACATGAAGAGATGTTAAAACAGATAAATCACTTAAAAACTAAAATGGAAGAAAAAGAAAAAGGCATTATCGTAAAATAATGCCCTCTTAAATATGATTAGATCTATTTTAATCTTTCAAAACTTTCAAAACACCGCTAATGGTGATAGCTGCACCAATAAATGTAATTGCCCAACCAATTAAATCAACCACTATAGAGTGGTGTATAAATTGTTTGATAAAGATACCAAACAAGCCAACGAAAATTCCTAAGATAATTACTTTATAATGCGACGGGTTGTTTGCGTTTACCATTGTACTCGATTTTAATTATGATGCAAAATTAAAATTATTGTTGGAATTATAACAGTAATTTTTAAAATCTTTGTGATTAAAATTATTGCTGGTGTATCAGATTGATTTACCTATACGTATTCGTCAATGATGTTAAAGTTAAGGGTATCGTTTTTAATTTACTTTTCTGTAATTATATTTTTCGGCTGCAAGCAATCAGAAAAATTGGATAACTGTTCTTTCGTAGATTGTGTATTGTCAAAAATAGAATTAAGGATAAAATTTGAAAGCAAACAAACGGGTTTAGATTTATTATTTAGTTCAAATAGTAAATACAGCACTAGAGATGTTAAGATTTATAGTACTAGACTTAAAGAAAACATAGAATTTAAAATAGATAGTACCAACTTAAAGAATAAACTTATTACTTTCAATATAGCTTCATCTGATGAGATCAATATATCATTAGGTACGCTTAAAGCGGATGTTTTAAAAATAGAAACAAAGTTTACTAAAACCGACTGTTGCGGAACTTTAGAAATAAGCAATTTAGCAATAAATAATTTTACAAATTCTTTTACAAATTCAGGCCCTACGTTTATCACCTTAAAAATTTAAATACCTAAACAATTGATTAATCCCAAAAACATCCATCTGCTTAAGTAATGGGTGTTTTTTTATGGCATAATTTTTTCCTTTTATTTGAAAAGAGAAAATAATATGGTAAAATATTAAAAAAAGTACAATAAAAAATAGGAGAGGTAATGGAAGAGTTTAAGGAAGGAAAACTTAAAAGTAGTGCAGGGAATAATAAAATTACCGATAGAAAGCAAGCTGTTGCAATTGGCATTTCTGAAGCAAAAAAAGCTGGTTTGAAAGTACCGAAGAAAGATTGATTTTAGATGTTAAACCTACAAAACATAATAATTTAGGATTCTATTCCAAAATAAACATAATAATATTGGATTATGGATGACAAAACTCTATCATTCAAATTTTGAATTATAAAAAAACCTCAACCATTTATCCTGATTGAGGTCTCGATAGCTTTCGGCATTAAGCCTTACGCTTTAAACTTTTACAAAATTATCCGTTAGACAATGCTGCAGCACCGCTCACAATCTCAGAAAGCTCGGTAGTAATTGCCGCTTGGCGAGCTTGGTTATAAGCTAATTTTAATTTCTTTAATAAATCTCCCGCGTTATCGGTCGCTTTATCCATAGCTGTCATTCTTGCGCCGTGTTCAGATGCATGAGAATCTAAAACCGCTTTGTAAAGCTGTATTTTAATATTTTTAGGAATTAATTCTTCAACAATTTCTTCTTTTGAAGGCTCTAAAATATAATCAACCTGATTGGCAGAGACATTAGATTTTTTCTCAGTTTTTGGAACAGGTAATAATTGCTCTGTTGTTAATATCTGCATTGCTGCATTTTTAAACTGATTGTAAATTACTTCTACTCTATCGTATTTGCCTTCCACAAAACCTTTCATAATAGATTCTGTAATTAAAGAAACGTTCTCGAAATTTAAAGCAGAAAATACTTCATTATTGTTACCAATTACATTGTATTTACGTTTCTCAAAATAATCCTGAGATTTTTTACCGATGGCAACTATCTGTAAATTACCGCTTTTTTGGAAAGCACTATATTTATTGGCAATTAAATTATTGGCAGTTTTAATGGCATTCATGTTAAAAGCACCTGCCAAACCACGGTTAGAGGTCACGATAACAATTAGCACATTTTTAACTTCACGTTCTTGTGTATAAACAGAAACACCATCCTCTAAACTTGCAGATAAATTTGCTAAAATCTCTTTTAGTTTATTGGCATAAGGACGCAATTGAACAATAGCATTAGTCGCTCTTTTTAATTTAGCGGCGGAAACCATCTTCATTGCCTTGGTAATTTGCTGTGTAGAGCTTACCGAAGATATCCTAATTCTTACTTCTTTTAAATTTGCCATTTTTTGTTTAGTATAGAGTAGTTAGTATCAAGTATCAAGAAATACGAGCGTCTTGATACTTGATACTCAAATCTTGCTACTTTACATATTTATCAGATAATTCTTTAGCTATAGTTTCTAAAACACTTGTTAAGCTATCATCAAATTTACCGGCTTTTAATGCTGCTAAAACTTCTGGATGACGTTGCTCTAATTGTGTAGTATATTCAGCTTCAAACTCTTTAATCTTGTTGATAGGTACATTTCTCATCAAGTTTTTAACACCAGCATAGATAATTGCAACTTGCTTTTCTACCGGTACAGGAGAAAACTGACCTTGTTTCAAAATCTCTACGTTCCTAGCGCCTTTATCTAAAACCAATTTTGTAGAAGCATCTAAATCAGAACCAAATTTAGAGAAGGCCTCTAATTCTCGGTAACTCGCTTGGTCTAATTTTAAGGTACCTGCAACTTTCTTCATCGATTTAATTTGAGCGTTACCTCCTACACGAGATACAGAAATACCTACGTTAATAGCCGGACGAACACCTGCGTTAAATAAATTAGATTCTAGGAATATCTGCCCATCAGTAATAGAAATTACGTTTGTTGGGATATAAGCAGAAACGTCTCCAGCTTGAGTTTCAATAATTGGTAATGCAGTTAAAGAACCACCACCTTTTACAATCCCTCTGATAGATTCTGGTAAATCATTCATTTGTTGAGCGATAGAATCATTTTGGTTGATTTTTGCAGCTCTTTCTAATAAACGACTGTGTAGGTAAAATACATCACCTGGATAAGCTTCACGTCCTGGAGGGCGTTTTAATAATAATGAAACCTCGCGGTAAGCAACAGCTTGTTTAGATAAATCATCATAAACAATTAAAGCGGGCCTTCCTGTATCACGGAAAAACTCGCCAATTGCAGCACCTGCAAACGGAGCGTAAAACTGCATCGGAGCAGGCTCGGCAGCAGAAGCAGCAACAATAACTGTGTAAGCCATTGCACCTTTTTCTTCTAACGCTTTCACAACGTTAGCAACCGTACTTGCTTTTTGCCCAATAGCAACATATATACAAAATACAGGCTCACCTGCATCATAAAATTCTTTTTGGTTGATAATTGTATCAATACAAACTGCAGATTTACCAGTTTGACGATCGCCAATAACCAACTCACGTT
>JACMNZ010000359.1 GCA_014378285.1 Pseudopedobacter sp. | reverse complement strand
CATAACCAAGCGCAGTTCCCATATTTCCACCTGATCCACCACGAAGCGTCGCTTCTGCATACATCAAATATACATCTGCTAATCTATACATTGGTATATCCGCATCTACAAAATTACCAGAATTATCTGATCCTGGAGTTCCCGTGCTTGTAACGTTTTTGTACTTGATAAATGCATAACCATCAGTAAATGTACCTAGGTCATTAATGGTTTTACTTTGACCATCAGTGTAAAAATTACCTCGTTTGTCTGCACCGTTTCCGGTAAATTTGTCTACGAAAGCTTGAGTAGTTCTCAGTCCACCCCATCCACCATTCACTCCGAATTGTGAAGCAGGCATACTTCCACCGATTGATGCATGTACCATATAAGTAGATCCACCGTAAGTTTGAGTGTGTACTCCATCGTAATTGATTGAAAAGATCTGCTCGTTATTATTTAAATTATTATCAGCATTGAATAAATTTGAATAAATTGGTTTAAGAGAGTATCCAGCAGAAATTACCTTATTGGCATAAGTGATACAATCTGTACTTCTATCAGTACCAGTGTATACTTTTGCATTTAAATATAATCTAGCCAATAAAGAATATGCAGCCGCGGCGTCTGCATGACCATAAAGATTTGCTCTTGGCGCAGCCATTTCCTTAGAGGAAGCTATTAATTCTGACTCAACATATTTAAATAAATCTGCACGTTTAATCATTGCGGGAGGTGTAGTAGAACCTGGCAAATTATCTTCTGTTACAAACGGAACATTACCGAATAAATCTAACGCGTGATAATAAGATTGTGCTCTTATGAATCTAGCTTCACCGCGCATTACTTTTGCTTTGGTAAGATTATCACCCGTAATATTATTAGAAGCTAATTTTGCATCGGTCGTATTTCTTAAAAATTCATTACAAAATGCAATTTCTGTGAAAATACGATAATACATTGCGCCAATAAATTCATTAGATGAATCCCACGTCATTTTATGCATCGTTTGTAAAGTTCCATCATTCCAAGCGATTACAGCTTCATCAGTTGTAAGTACATCCATGGTGTAAAGCTGTCTCATATAATTTGAGAAACCACCATCAATACCTGCAACGTCAGAACCACCATCACCACCCGATTGACCACCTACTGCCAAGCCTCCATATAGCTTAGCTAAGGCATTGGGATAATTTGCAAAATCTGCAAACACACTAGCTGAAGTTACGTCAGTAATAGGTGTTCTTTCGAGATCTTTTACACAAGAACTCATGCTTAGCAATGCAACTGCTGATAAGGCAACTGCAATGCGACTAAATTTAATTCTATTTGATTTCATTTTTTAGTATTTAAAATTGAAAGTTAAAACCGAGTGAATAAACATGTGGGAGTTGATAATATCCGTTATCAATACCATTAAAGACTTCAGGATCTACACCTGAATATTTTGATATTACAAAAACGTTTTGCGCCATTGCATAAATTCTCATATTACTGTTAGTGGACATAAAGTTTTTAAAATTATATCCAATATTTACATTATCTAACCTAAAGAAAGAAGCATCTTCAACATAGATGTCTGAGAAATATTGCGGACTTTGGAATTTGTATTGAACAGCTGAACTGTAAACATTTTGCAAGTAATCATTAGTAGTTGAAGATTGAATAGAACTATTAGAAGCGGCATTGTTGTAAACATAGTTTCCTAAAACTGCGCGCCCACTTACACTCATATCCCAGTCTTTATAAGAAATTTTAGTATTAACACCTAAAATTGCATCCGGCGTGGTAGATTTGTAAAAATATTTATCCTTAGAGTCAACAGTTCCATCTCCATTTCTATCAACATAAACACCGTCTAATGCTTTTCCACTTGCATCATAAACTTGTTGATACACATAGAATGAACTTGGATTATAACCAACTGCATGCGCTTGTATAGTATTTCCTACCCCGCCGGAAATACCTCCAACAGGAATATTAAAACTTGCATCTGCTCTTTCTAATAGATTTGTCACGATAGGATTATAGTGTGTTGCGTTGAAACCAAGTTCCCAGGTTATATTCTCTCTTTTAATAGGTACGAAATTTATTGAACCTTCGATTCCTTTATTTCGCATATTTCCAACATTTAATATGTTAAAGTTACTTAAATCCCCTGCAGCAATAGGACTGTTGACAATTAAATCTTTTGTATCTTTTTGATAAATATCTACAGAACCTGTAATTCTCTCATTTAAGAAGCCAAAATCTAAACCTAAGTTTTTAGTTGTTGTCGTTTCCCACTTAAGGTTTGGGTTATAGATTCCGGGTCTATAAAAATAATAATATGCATTTCCAAATTGGTATTGAGCACCTGCACTACTTAGATTATAACTTGCAAAAGCTGGAAAATCTGAACCAACCTCTTGCTGGCCAGTTTGTCCCCATCCACCGCGAAGTTTCAATGTGCTTACAACTTTACTATCTTTTAAGAAATTCTCATCATTAATTTTCCAAGCACCAGATATACTTGGGAAGTTACCCCAAACGTTATCTCTTGTACCATTGTAAAAACGGGAAGAACCATCTCTTCTAATTGAAGCAGAAATTATATATTTATCATTAATAGTAAAAATACCTCTTCCATAAAATGAAAGTAAAGTATAGCCTGTTTCAAAATTACGACCATAAGGATTGTAATCTGGCGCGGCGTTACCTATAAAAGTAGCCGATCCTGGAATGATAGTATGAAAATCTTGGTAAGAATAACCTGCTGTTAAATCAACATTAGTCTTAATTGCTGTTATATTTTTTACATAGTTAAAATAAGTTTCTAGCAATTTATTTTTTTTCTCTTGAGAATATTCAGAAATACTTCCTTTATTAAAGAACCCTGCACGAAGATTGGCGTCAACAGTTTTTCTACCATTAGATTTTGTGTAATCATAACCTGCATTTACATTGAAATGCAAATCTGGTAAAAAATGAAATTTATAATCCAATTGGATATTTCCTAAACCTCTGTAAACAGAAGATACATCATGTATTGCTTCTAAAGTAGAAAGTGGATTTGCTGTTCCATTAACGTTTAAACCTCCATTTAGCAAGTGCTCATAATAACCACCGTAGTTTGAGTTTCCGGAGTAAATTGATTGTGTTGGATCAAAATATGTCGCGGCACCAATTACACCTCCATCATTAAATCTGTTATCTGTAAATGTTCCTTTTAGATTGATATCAACTTTTAAGTGTTTATCAAAAAAAGTGGGGTTTAAATTTAAACCGACTGCACTTCTTCTAAAACTATTTGTTCTTACAATACCGTTTTGCTCATTGTAGCCTAATGATAATCTATAAGGCAACCATTTAAGTCCACCAGATAAAGCCAAGTTATTATCAGTTCCCCAAGCTTGTTGGTAAATTTTATCTTGCCAATTCGTATCAGATTTTCCTAATCTTGCTTTG
>JACMNZ010000054.1 GCA_014378285.1 Pseudopedobacter sp. | reverse complement strand
CATTTGGCAAAGATAAGGATAGATTTAAAACGAGGGAGAAAGCATTTTTTGTTTATTTAACAGGCTAAACAATTTTATTAATTGTCCTATCTTTGTTATCTACCTCAATATTATGCAATTTAAGATGCGCAAAACAATCATAACTGTCAATTATTTAAAGTTGATTATTACCGCGGCAATAGTAAGTGTGTTTGCCGTATTATTAGCGGTTTCATTAAAAAAAGCAACAGAACATTTTGAACATTTGATTTTCAATAAAGCGTTAGAAAACCCATTTTTATTCATCATTCTTCCTTCTATTGGCATTACGCTGATTTATTTTTTAAGAAAATATCTTTTTAAAGGAAAACAAAACAAAGGCATTAAGGAAATTTATCAGACAACAGAAAATAGAAAGAATATGTTGCCTGCTTTTAAAATCCCTTCTCATTATTTTAATGGTTTTTTAACCGTAATATTTGGAGGCTCTACCGGAATTGAGGTTTCTACAGTTGTGGCAACTGCTGCAATTGGCGCAGTTGCCCAAAGAAAAACTGCGATAGCAAACATTTATAAAACAGAGTTGATTTGTGCAGGAGTAACAGCAGGTATAGCGATGTTATTTGTGAGTCCTTTAGCGGGCTTTTTATTTGCAACAGAGGTTATTGCAAGAAAAAAAGTAACCAAGACTATTTTATTGAGTTGTGGAATTGCAGCATTAGTTTCTTGGTGTTGTATTTTCTTAATTGGAGGAGAAACATTATTTAAATTTTCTCCAACTAATTGGAATGTTTCTTCCATCCCTTTTTTCATTTTTTTAAGTGTTATGTCTGGAGCTTTAGCGGTTTACTTCACAAAAACTGTAATTTTTGTAAAATCAGCTTTTGCTAAAATCAACAACAATTTTATAAAGGTTAATAGCGGGGCAATACTAGTAGGTATAGGATTATTGTTTTTGCCACAATTATATGGAGATAGTTATCATGCAATTCCTGGATTGATGAACAGGATAGCCCATGAGCCTTTTTCCTTAGGATTAGTAATGTTATTACTTATCGTTTCGATTTTAAAGCCTTTAGCGGCAGCTTTAACTTTAGGAGCCGGTGGCGATGGAGGAGTTTTTGCCCCAAGTATAGTTTCAGGTGCTGTTTTAGGAATGTTAACCGCAATGCTAATCAATCATTACTTCGGCACACAATTAATTATAATAAATTTTGCGTTATTGGGTGCTGCGGCAATGTTAAGCGCTGCAATAGATGCTCCCTTAACCTCAATTTTTTTAGTTTGTAGTATGGTAAATGGTGGTTATTTATTGTTTATCCCTGTTTTGATATGCAGCTATATAGCAAAATATTCTGCGCAGTTATTATGTAGCTATACGGTTTATAGTTACAGCCCAAAAGTTTAAAAATAACGGGTAATTAGTTAAAATTAGTCTCAAAAAAAATCCCCGATGGTTAAAAAAACCATCGGGGATCTTAAATCTTATCTATTAACTATTTTTTAGTTGTTGTAGCTTGTTGTTCTGCTTGTTTTAATGCTCTAGACATTATTACAGAAACAACTGTATCTTCTTTCACATTCGTGATTGAATAAACTTTAGCGTTTAAATCACGAACTCTAACAGATTTACCTACAATTAAAGTCTCTAAAGATACTTCAACATATTGAGGCATGTCTTTTGGGAAAGCCTTAACTTTAAGTTTACGGAGTTTTTGAACTAATTTACCACCTTCTTTAACACCAGGAGAAGTTCCTGTTAATTTTACTGGAATATCCATTGTCACTTGCTTATCATCAAATAATTGAAGAAAATCTATGTGAACGATCTTTTCAGTTAGTGGGTGAAATTGAATGTCTTGAAGAATAGCGTTGAATTTTTTGCCATCAACAGTAATTTCAGCAAAATTTACTTCTGCAGTGTAAACTAAATCTTTTAATGCTGGTGCATCTATAGCAAAGTGAATTTGCTCTTTACCACCGTATAATACAGCTGGTACTTTACCTTCGTAACGCAATTCCTTTGCGTCGCGTTTCCCTACGTTCTCTCTAGGAGAACCGCTAATTGCGATTGATTTCATGTTTGTTATTTATTTATTTATTGTTAAATTTTAAAAAGTTCACTTATTGAGGCATGTTCATTAACATTAGCAATAGCTTTTGAAAATAAATCTGCAGTTGATAATACTCTTATCTTACTACTTTCTTGCCTTAACGGAATAGTATCTGTAACTATTAACTCAGATAAAACAGAGTTTTCTATAGTTTCATAAGCCTTTCCAGATAATACTGCATGTGTACAAACAGCTCTTACACTTTTTGCCCCATTTTCCATGATCAAACTTGCAGCCTTTGATAAAGTGCCTGCCGTATCAATAATATCATCTATCAAAACTATGTCTTGTCCGGTTACATCACCAATTATAGACATAGATTCTATTTCGTTTGCTCTTTTTCTTCTCTTATCACAGATTACAACCTCTGCGTTAAAGTATTTCGCAAAAGTTCTGGCCCTGTAAGAACCACCCATATCTGGTGAAGCAATGGTTAAATTTTGTAATCCTAAACTTTTAATGTAGGGAACAAAAATTACCGAAGCATCCAAATGATCTACGGGTATATCAAAAAAACCTTGAATTTGTGCAGCATGTAAATCCATAGTCATAATGCGATGGATGCCAGCCGCAACTAACAAATTGGCTACTAATTTTGCGCCTATCGCTACTCTTGGCTTGTCTTTTCTATCCTGCCTTGCTAAACCAAAATAGGGAATAACAGCAGTAATATAATGTGCAGAAGCTCTTTTTGCGGCGTCTATCATCATCAAAAGCTCAACTAAATTATCGTTTGGTTGGCAAGTAGACTGAATCAAGAAAACATCGCAACCACGTATAGACTCATCATAATGTGGTTGAAACTCTCCATCAGAAAAACGGGAAAGGATAACTTTTCCTAAATCTTTACCATAACACTTGGCAATCTTTTCTGACAGATCAATTGTGCCAGATCCTGAAAAAAGTTTTACAGTATTAAAAGTTGAAGGCATAAGCTTTTACTTTTGGAGTAGTTTAAAATGAAAAATTCGGAAATTTATGCAACTTCCGAATTTTTCTTGAGTTGCCCGACCAGGATTCGAACCTAGACAAACGATACCAAAAACCGTTGTACTACCTTTATACTATCGGGCAATCTTATTTCAAGGTTTATTTTCCTTGAAACGGAATGCAAATATAGGGCATTAAATAAATGATGCAAATTTATTTTGTAATAAAGTTTAAAACAGGTAGCATGTTATTTATTTTCTTAATAATCTTTTGAAGTTTAAAAAGGGATTTTCAATAGTTTAAAAAATAATTTTGATTGGTTTGGGCGTTATATCCGCCAACTGGTAGATTACACCATATTTGTTTTCTGAAAAAGAAAAAAAGCTATTCCGACTAATTTGTAGATGTCGTTTCAACCGTTAACGCTTTCAATAGAAAGATAAAAGTTGATTAACAATCTTTTTATTTCTGCCTATTAAAATACTTCATCAGGATAAATCTCTTTAATCCTAACAACTTTACAAATCCCTTCTCCGGTTAATAAATGTTAAAATACCTTTAATTTGATTTCAAATAGTTATTTTCGGCGGTTTAATGATTATTTTCAAGAAATGACCTATTCAAAAATCAACAACCTGTTTGGTTGGCTATCCTTTTTAATCGCTACAACGGTTTATATTTTAACTTTAGAATCCTCTGCAAGTTATTGGGATTGTGGCGAGTTTATCTCAGCAGCCTATAAACTGCAAATTGTTCATCAACCAGGTGCGCCATTATTTTTGATGATAGGTAAAATATTCAGTTTGTTTGCCAGCGACCCTAAAATGGTAGCTTATTGTGTAAATGTAAGTTCGGCCTTGTCTAGCGGTGCAACCATCATGTTTTTGTTTTGGACAATTACTGCTTTAGGTAAAAAAGTAGCTTTAAAATCAGGCAAAATGCCAGATAATTACCAATTAACTGCCATTATTGGAGCAGGTTTAGTTGGTGCGTTGGCTTATGCCTTTTCAGATTCTTTTTGGTTTTCTGCGGTAGAGGCAGAGGTTTATGCCATGTCGTCTTTATCTACGGCGGTTGTTTTTTGGGCGATTTTAAAATGGGATGCCCACGCAGATGAGCCCTACGCCGATAAATGGTTGCTTTTTATAGCTTATGTAATGGGGCTTTCCATAGGAGTGCATTTGTTAAATTTATTAGCAATCCCAGCAATGGCAGTGGTGTATTATTTTAGAAGAACAAAAACGGCCACCACAAAAGGGATTTTCATTGCTTTATTTTTAGGGATTGTAATCTTGGGGGTTATCCAATATGGTATAATCCAATACATGATTAAAATAGCCGCAAATTTCGATTTGTTTTTTGTTAACACATTAGGATTTAGCTTTGGATCTGGAGTGATATTTTTTGCTTTGCTTATGCTAGGTTTAACCATTTACTTTACAATATACTCCATAAAGAAAAATAAGCCCGTTTTAAACATGGCTATGCTGTCATTTATCTTCATCATTTTTGGGTATAGTTCTTTTGCGATGATTGTTATTAGAGCTAAGGCAAACCCTACTTTAAATAATAGTAATCCCGATGATGCATTTTCTTTTTTAAGTTATTTGAATAGAGAGCAATATGGCGATAGACCTTTAGCTTACGGTCAGTATTTTGATTCCAAACCTGTGGAAACGGTAACAGGGGCTAATCAGTATAGAAAAGGAGACTCTAAATATGAAATAACGGGACAAAAGCAATCTTATGAATACGACAGAAACACTTTATTCCCAAGAATGTATAGTGATGATTCTAACCACCCTTCAGTTTATCGGGATTGGATGCAGTTAGGGCCACAAGAAAGCCCAACATTTGCAACTAATATTGGTTTTTTTGGTACCTATCAAATCGGGTTTATGTATATGCGATATTTCTTATGGAATTTTGCCGGACGCCAAAACGATAGCCAAGGGATAGGAAACTATACGGATGGAAATTGGATAAGCGGTATTAAATTCTTAGATGCTTTACGTTTAGGTGATCAATCTAAATTACCAGAAAGTGTGCTAAAAAACAAAGCACATAATCAACTTTACTTTTTGCCATTAATATTAGGACTTTTAGGCGCTTTCTGGCATTTTAAGAACAGCCAGAAAGATGCAGGGATTGTTGCTTTATTGTTTTTCTTTACCGGATTAGCAATTGTAATTTACCTAAATCAAACCCCTAGCCAGCCTAGGGAGCGGGATTATGCTTACGTAGGCTCTTTTTACGCCTTTGCGATATGGATAGGTTTAGGCGTTTTCGCAGTAACGGATTGGCTGCGCAAAGTGGTCACGCCAAAAATGGCAGCTAGTATTGCAACTGTTGTTTGTTTATTTGCCGCTCCAATTTTAATGGCAAGCCAAGAATGGGATGATCATGATCGTTCTGGAAAATCTACCGCAAGGGATTATGCCAAAAACTATTTAGCAAGTTGCGCCCCAAATGCTATTTTATTTACCTACGGTGATAATGATACCTATCCACTTTGGTATGTACAAGAGGTAGAAAATTTTAGACCAGATATTAGGATTGTTAACCTAAGTTTATTTGATACCGATTGGTACATTGATCAGTTAAGAAGACCTTTTAATGCTTCGGCTCCTTTACCAATTACCATGAAGCCTGATATGTATCAATCAGGAACAAGAGATGTCCTTTTTTATCAAGATTTTAATCTAAAAGGCTCACAGGAATTAAAGGATATTTTCGAATTTATTACTTCAGAAAATGCGGAAGCAAAAGTTCAGTATCAAAGTGGAAAGTCTGAAAACTTTTTGCCTACCAAGAGCTTTAAGATGACGATTAATCCTGCCGCTGTGTTATCAACTAATACGGTTAAAGCAGCAAATAAAAGTGAGATTGTACCAGAAATGGATTGGACTTTTAGTGGGAATTATTTAACGAAAGGTCAGTTGGCTATTTTAGATATGTTGGTTCATAACAATTGGAAACGACCAATATATTTTGCCTTCACAGTACCAAACAGCAATTTTTTAGGATTAGATAATTATTTATTTAACGAAGGCTTTGCTTTAAGATTGATTCCTAAAGTTAAAGGTAAAATAGAATCTACTGGCCCACTTGGAGAAACGGAAGTAGTGAATACGGATATAATGTATGATAACATGATGAATAAATTTGATTGGGGAACCATTAAATCTGCTCCTTATTTAGATCCAGAATCTCAAAAAATGGTATTTTTATCTGTTAATAAGTTTAACGAATTAGCAAAAAATCTTATTCATGAGGGCAAAACAGATAGTGCAAGAAACGTGATGAAGGAATGTTTGAAAGTTTTACCAATTACCACTACTTATGATCCAAATTTTGCATTGAGTAAGTTTGAGATGATAGCCAATATGTATTCATTGGCGATGAAACAACAAGCTACGGATTTATTAAAGCAAAGCGAGAAACTGATTGTACAAGAATTAGATTATCATGCCAGCATCAATAAAAACAAAGAAAACTTGGCAGGTAGAGATATTCAATTGAATCTTTTTGTACTGTCTCAGTTTGTAGATATGACCAATAAATATGGAGAGCCTGCTTTGCATAAGGAGCTAGAAAGTAAAATGAAAAACTATGAAGCTACTTTCCAAATGGCTAGATAAGATTTAATTTTTATACGAGTTTAAAGCACAGCGAAATTATCGCTGTGCTTTTTTTGT
>JACMNZ010000358.1 GCA_014378285.1 Pseudopedobacter sp. | reverse complement strand
TCTATTTATTCCCTTTGGCGTTAATCCATCACAACAACCATTTGTTTCATGATCATACAAGGGTATTCTTAAGGCATTTTCACCTAAGAACCAAAGATAAGTCTTAAACATTTTTTCAATGTAAATTACATCCTCTGTAACCTCAAAAGCTTGAAAATACATCATTACGGCAGCCATGGTTTCAATAGCTTGTTGATCAAATATCGCTTTATCCTGATTTTTGTAAAACCAACCATCATTTCCGATGGGATTGTAATAACCTTGGTCCAAAGTTTCTTTATCTAAAAATGTTAAACTTTCTAAACCAATTTCCTTGTAAATATGATTTTTTGTAACATCATAAGTTTTTAGAAGAGCTAATGGCAAAATGGCATTATCATAGGTCATTTTTTCTTCAAACCAATGCCAATCGGTAGTTTTATTTTTTTGATATGCATCAACTAATTTATCGGCCAATGCTACCAATTTTATTTCTAAAACATCATCTGGGTAGATTTTAAGATAATGAGCTAAACCAATGATACTATTTCCATATCCACGTAAGTGTTCTAATTTATCAAGATGCTCTAATGAATTAAAAAACAGCTCTCTAGCAAACTCTTTATAAGAATTATTTGGAGAATTACATATCATAAACCCTAAAGCCCAAAGCGTTCTTCCGTAACTATCATCGGTTCCTACCTCATCTAAATATTCTCTTTTAAAGCTTAAGAAATTTCTAAAATTCCCGTTTTCACATTGCATATATTGTATAAAGCTTAAGTAGATAGGCAATAAATCTAAAGCTTCTTTTGATTGAAACTGATTATAAGACATTAAAGCCATGATCAATGCCCTGCTATTATCGTCCATACAATATCCCTCTTTTAAATTAGGTATGCCGTATCTGGCATGTTGTACAATTCCAGTATCATCTGTTAATCGTTTTACGTAATCTAAAGTGAAAATTGGGAGTAAATCTGTATTTAGCGTAAATTTTTCTGGAACCGGTTTAGACTTATTTTCTAAAATGATTTCTTTTGCGAGGTCAAGATAAATTTTCCCGATTTTTGGGTAACGTAACGTTAATCCGTAAGTATATGCGTTGTCACGAATGTCTTTTAAAGATTTATCGTCACTTAATAAATTATTGATGATAGCAGAAAGTTGTACATGATCCCCAAAATCAAATAATTTACCACGATTATTTTTTAACAATTCTTGAGCATGCCAATATGGAGTAGAAATTACAGCGGCCCCAGCGCCAACGGCATAGGATAAAGTTCCACTTGTAATTTGAGCTTCGTTTAAATAAGGGGTGATGTAAATTTCTGCAGCTTTCAAATAGTCCATTAATTCATCTTCCGCCAAAAATTCATTAATAAAGTTCACATTTTTACTTACTCTTAAATCTGAAGCTAATTTTTTTAGATAATCTCTATATTCTTCTCCTTGGTTTTTTAAGATATGCGGATGAGTTTTACCAATGATGGTATATACAACATCTGGATAATTTTTTACTACAGCAGGTAAAGCCTTTATCATGGTTTCTAAACCTTTGTTTCTAGATATTAGACCAAATGTAAGTAGTACTCTTTTGCCAGGCAATAAAACTGTCTTATTAAGGATTTTCTCAATAGAATCCTCATAATCTGGTACGCCATGTTCAATTAAAGAAATTTTTTCTTTTGGAATATGATAAATATTGATCAGAAAATCAACAGCTTTTTCTGCCATTACCACAATTCTTGAAGATTGGTTAGCAATTTCCTGAATGATTAGTTTTTGGATATAACTTGGATCTTGTAAAACGGTATGCAAAATGGCAATTAAAGGTTTTTCGATCCTTTTGAGCAATGGAAGGACATAAATGCCGCTATCTCCGCCGTAAATACCAAATTCATGCTGCATGATGCAAACATCTGCAGAACTATTATTTATTTGGTTTGAGGCTTGGATATAATCTTTTTGATGTTGCTGTCTAATGATAAATTTGACCTCTTTTGCATACTGATATTGGTCTAAAGCTTCAGAATCGTTAATGGCCACCACATAACTTCCATCATTTTTTGTTAAGATATTTTCTTCAATGGCATTCTTTAGGTTAGAATTGAAGGTTGCCAAGCCACACGGACGAGGCATATAAGTTGATATATATGCAATTTTCATGATATTTTGGTTTTGATAAATGGTAGATGATTACTACTATAGGATTAAAATGTGTGCCAAAAAGATAGTTGTACACATAAGGCACAAAAAAAATTTTATTGTGCTAAAAAAAATTAAAACGTGTTTAAACGTGTAATGAGCAAGATTGCTTACCTATAATAGATTTCCAGTAAATTTTATTCTAATCCCATCTTGAAAGTTGACAATAGTTTTAAAGATTTCTTTAATGGTTACTTGTTCTATTTTTGTGAGCGAATCAATTTGGATGATATTTTGTGCCTCACTTTTATTTTCTAAAATTTGCTGAGCTTGTTTTCTTAACCTTAAGCCCATTAAATAATAATAAGACTGCATCAATTCGTTCAGTTGGCTTTCACTAAAAACACCAATTTCTTTTAATGCTTTTAACCGTTCTCCTGTGTTTTCTTTTTGGAAAATTCTGTTTTGTAAAGCATAAACCCTCACCAAATCTACAATTGGTGTCATGGCTCTTTTAATATCAAAAACCTCTTTTTTATCTTGAGTAAAAGTTTTTATATTTTTAAAGAAAGTTAATGGAGGTTCATACTGTAAGGCATTTTTTGCCATATAAACAAAGAATTTTTCTGCTGGGTTATTCAATTCTTTATCAACAAACGCTCTCAGTTCGTCAATAATTGGGGTATATCCATAAATGGCTCTACAATCAAAAAAAGTAGAAAATTTAATGGCAGATTCTGGCAAGGCATCTTCAATCCATTCTTTGTAATTTCTTTTCCAATGAGATAAAGAATGTGTCCATTGCGGGTTTTTGGCCATAAATCCACCAGTACAATAAACAAAACCTATATCATTTAACTTATCAGATACTCTGGTAGAAAACTCCAAAAAATATTCTCTTACCAGTTCACGCTGCTCGTTAGCTTTATCTTCGTAAATAATCGCATTATCTTGATCGGTTTTTAGGGTTTGTACTTTTCTGCC
>JACMNZ010000357.1 GCA_014378285.1 Pseudopedobacter sp. | reverse complement strand
GGCATGGCCCACACCAAGATGCCCAAAAATCTAATAATACATACTGACCTTTAAAACTAGAGAGTTTAATAACAATTTGCTCGGCAGTTTTTTCTTCAAAATCTGGTGCTTGAACGCCCAAACCTGTTCTTTTTCCTAAATTTAATTTTTCATTAACAGACTGTGCTAAAACATTTTCCTTCAACTTATTAGATAAACCATTATATGCTTTTTCAACTTGTACAACATCCATATCATCGGTCGCTAAATCAGTATTTAAAGCATATAAACTCACGTAAGAATTCGGATTATTGGAAATAAAAGCTGCAATTGCAGCTTTTCTGTCAGTTAATAAAGTTTTGTACCTATCCTGAAAACCATTTAAAATAGCTTCTTTGCTTTTTTTATCAGCAGGTAAAGCGTTAAATTCTTGATTTAAAGCAATTAATTTAGTTTCAATCTGCGCTGTGCTATTATTTAATTCTTTAGAACTCTCCAATATTGGTAGTCCCTTAACATCCGCTTTAGCGATAGAATCTTTTGCTGTTAAAGTTGCTTTTCCTGGTTCAATAAAAAATCTATAAATATCTTTAGGACTTTGTTTTTCATTTAAATCATTTCCGCTATGGTCTAATAATAAAATTGCCACAGAAGGGCTCTTTAAATCAAGATTGAACTCAAATTTTCCATTTAAGGTTTTAGCAGAATCTAATTTTTCTCCTTGATCTTCAACATGGATCAAATAGATGTTTTTCTCTGATGACAAATTTTTAATCTCGCCTTTAAGGTTAAAAGTTGTTTGGGCTTGTGCCGATAAAGTAAACAGGAATGTAATTGCAATCAGTAAATTTTTCATTTAATTCAATTTTTGATAAGTGCGCCACCATAAATCTGGCATTTCTCCGGCTATTGCCAATTGATAATCATCGTATAAACAAGGCACCAAATGATAACGCTCATTTTTAGAACCCATTGTAGGATATGGGACCTGCATCCACCAACGATCGGTTTTTTTACTTTTTATAAAGATAAGCTCGTGTGCGTCATCTTGTAAACTGGTTTTATAAATTGTATAATCAGACTTTGGCTGTAAAGGAATATCTTTTTTACGGTTATAAAAACCATCCAAAAAACACCAAACCATCTGCGCTAGCAACATGGCAGTTTGTCCGTTTTGATCATAAGCAGGATTAAATTCATAAAAACCAATAGAACTTAATTTATCACTATAACCTGCATATCTTGCCAATTGACAAGCCTCTTCCCCATAAAAGCCGTTTGGGTTAGCGTTACCGTTCGCCATTGCATCAGAAGCTCTAATACTCGAAATATCAAAACTAATCATGTCAGCATTTCTAATTATGGGTTCTGCAAGATGCACAGCACCGCTAATTTCACCAAGTCTTTGCGCATCAAAAAACAACTTATCCATCACCCGCAAACTATCTTGGTTAATGTAATAAGTTTGAAAGCCCAAATTGCTAAAGTTGAAAAGGTAATTAGGTTGGTGTAAGAATATTTTATTGAGATAGGAGATAGAATTTGTAACTATGGTATCCTCTGCAGATTCACCTAAATCAAAATGAGAATCAATCACTACTAAATCTACTTTTTGCTCCAACTCCTCATAAGCCATATATTGGGCATAAGTAAGGTCTTGGCTTCCGCCGATTATGAGCGGAAAAATATTGAGTTTAATAAGTTCTGTAACCACCATTTTTAGCGCTATGTAAGTGTCAGATACTTTTTCGCCAGCTTTGATATTTCCTAAATCAACAATTTTCGACTTAAAATTTCCCTCATTTAAGCTGTAAAATTTTTCTCTCACATAATCTGGCCCCAATGCGCAACCTTGATTATTTATTGCTCCTCTATCATCTAAAACACCAATAATGGCCACATCATAGTTATCTTCCTCCAAATCAGGAAAAGCTTGTTCATGAATATCAATTTTTGCCCCTAAATGACTGGCGTAATAACCATCTTTTGGAGTAATTTTAGATACAATAATGGGAGAAAAAAAATCGACTAAGGACATATTAAAACAATTCCTTCAAATATCTATTTTTTAAATTAAATGAGGGAGAAGATTTAATTTTTTATTCTTTTACCTTTACATAGATAAGAAATGATAACACCTATAAAATGATTTTAGTAACAGGAGCAACAGGCTTTTTAGGTGCAGAATTAGTATTTCAGCTTTTACAGGTCGAAACGAAAATAAAATGTACTAAACGAGAAAATTCCAAAATTCCTGAAAAGTTGATTCCTTTTGCTCAAAAAATCGAATGGGTAAACGCAAATATTTTAGATTTATCTGATTTAACTTATGCTTTTAAGAATATTACCAAAGTTTATCATTGTGCAGCATTAGTTTCTTTTGAAACAGATTTAAAACAAAAAATGCTTGCTGTAAATGTAGACGGAACTGCAAATGTGGTGAATCTTTGCATAGAAAATAATGTTGAAAAACTAGTACATGTAAGCTCTATAGCTGCAATTGGAGAAGCCAAAGGCGATGAATTAATTACAGAAAAAGATTTTTGGGAAGGTTTTGAAAATCATGATGGGTATGCCGTTTCTAAATACCGTGGTGAAATGGAGGTTTGGCGAGGAATTAATGAAGGTTTAAATGCGGTTATCGTAAATCCATCTGTAATTATTGGAGAAGATGCCGGAAAAGAAGGCAGCGGAGCAATTTTTGAAACTGTTAGAAACGGTTTTAAATATTATACACAAGGAGGTACTGGTTTTGTTGATGTAAAGGATGTTGCAAAAACCATGATTTTATTGATGAACAGCGATATTGTTAATGAACGTTTTATCCTAAATTCAGAAAATATAAGTTACAAGGATTTATTTGCTAAAACTGCCAAAACTTTTGGTTTACCTAT
Source organism: Pseudopedobacter sp. (assembly GCA_014378285.1). Lineage (GTDB taxonomy): Bacteria > Bacteroidota > Bacteroidia > Sphingobacteriales > Sphingobacteriaceae > Pseudopedobacter. The sequence continues at coordinate 1,677 of JACMNZ010000357.1, read as the reverse complement.
CCCAGAAAAGGAGGCAAAACCTTGGATGTTGAATATTGCATGGCGATTAACATCATTAAAAAACTGGTTGACTAAATCTAAAGGTGGTTTAAATAAGGTAACCGCAGATAACGCTTCAAAGATGAGTGCTTATAGTAACCAGAAAATTAAATTGGCCTTAAATTATAAGTTTACCCCTCTTCAAGAATCGATTACCAAAATCGCAAACAGTCTAAAATCTGCTTAATTTCAAAAAATTTAGCTATTTCTAAATGATTTATGCAATTTTAGGCTTTAAAAATAATTGCTTTGAAGCCATATTTCATCATAGATTTTGATAGTACTTTTACGCAAGTAGAAGCTTTAGACGAGTTAGCCCGTATTTCTTTAAAAAACCATCCCGATAAAGAAATTATTTACCAAAAAATTGAAGATTTAACCAATTTAGCTATGGAAGGCAAACTTTCTTTTTCTGAAAGTTTAGCAGCAAGAGTTAAACTTTTAAATGCTAAAAAATCACATCTTGATTTATTGGTTAAGCATTTAAAGAAAAAAGTTTCTGCTTCATTCACTAGAAATAAAGCTTTTTTTAAAAAACATGCCGATGAAGTTCTAATCGTTTCTGGTGGTTTTAAAGAATTTATTATACCTGTAGTTTCTCCGTATCACATCAAAAAGAAAAATATTTACGCCAACACATTTGTGTTTGATGCGGATGATAACATTGTTGGTTACGATGAAGAAAATCCTTTATCGCAAGAAAACGGGAAAGTAAAACTTTTAAAGCAAATGCCTTTAGCAGGTGATATTTATGGCATTGGCGATGGTCATTCTGATTTTCAATTAAAAGAATCAGGGATGATTAAGAAGTTTTTCGCTTTTACAGAAAATATAGAGCGTAAAACCGTAGCTGAAAAGGCAGACCATATTGCACCAAGTTTTGATGAATTCTTATACGTTAGCAATTTACCGCAGTCTATTTCTTATCCAAAAAACCGTATTCTTTGTTTATTGGTTGGCAATGTACCTCAAGAAAGTATCGATTACTTAAAAAAAGATGGTTTTTCTATACGTCATAAAAATACATTTGAAGAAAAATATGTAAAAGATGTGGGAATGCTTTTATTGGGTGATGGAGAAACAGTTGAAGACGAAAAACTAAGGAAAGCAGTAAAATTAAAAACTTTAGGATATTGGGGTAATGCTAAAGACAAAGTCAATCTTTCTTTATGCACCGAAATGGGGATGGTTGTTTTTGATAGTTTAAAAACGCCTAATAATAAAACGCTCATTGCTAAAAGGATGGCAGATTTTATCAATACAGGAACCACTTTTAGAAGTACTAATTTCCCTAATTTGCGATTGCCTAAAATTGCTGGATCGTTCCGCTTAATCCACATTCATAGAAACATACCAGGTATTATGGCTAAAATAACTAAGGTTTTAGCTAAACATGAGATTAATATTTTAGGCCAGTTTTTAATGACCAACGCTCAAATTGGTTATGTAATTACGGATACAGACACCAGTTATGATAAAGAATTATTAAAGGAACTGCGGAAGATTGAGAATACGATAAAGTTTAGGGTGCTTTACTAAAGTTGGTAAATGTAAATAAATGAAGTATTTGCATTTATTTACAAAATAAATTAGATATTTGTATTAACAGTACACGCCACGCTACCCATAAGAACAGCG
>JACMNZ010000004.1 GCA_014378285.1 Pseudopedobacter sp. | reverse complement strand
TGTGGTGTATAGGCAGAATCTAAAGTTGTTTTGGTCAACAATAAACCATCTCTTAGAGCCCTATCGAATAGAAATAAATCTTCCACTGTAGAATAAACGCCTTTATCACCAGTTGTTCCGTCTAAAAAATCTTGTCGAACAGATCTGCGCCAAATTCTATCGTGACCAACAACATCAACTGGTATTTTTTCATATTTGGCGGTGCTGTAAATAGCAGTATTTTTCATGCCTGCGGGCTTAAAAACAGTTTCTTTCATGAAGATGTCGAAATCTTGACCTGTTACCTTTTCTACAATGGCCGCCAATAACATAAAATTGGTGTTATTATAATGGAATTGCCTGTTAGGAGGGAAATAAGGTGCAGGTTTATACTCGGCATAAAGCTTAATGACATCCTTATTAGTCATCCCTTTATATTTCTGTTTCCAAATGCCATCCGTAAAATAAACGTAATTATTTAAGCCAGATCTATGGCTCAATAACATTTCTATTGTGATGCCTTTATACGGGAATTCTGGATAAAATTGATCAACTGTTTGTGATAGCTTAATCTTCCCTTTCTCCATTAACATTAAAACAGCTGTTCCTGTCATGGTTTTTGAAATGGAAGCTAATTGAAATCGAGAACCCATCTTTAAGGAATCGCGATGAAGGTAATCTGCCCAACCAAAATGACCTTCATAAATTATTTTCCCTTTTTTAGCTACTAATACATTTCCGTTAAAATTTCTTTTTTTATGGATGTCCGCAAAATATTCTCCTATTTTTTTATCGGCATTGGCCGGATTAAAAATCAATAATAAGCTATCTCGTTTTGGGTCTGTTTTCTTTTCTTCTTTGGCTTTTTGTTTAGAACTGCTTGATGAACAAGCGGATAAAAGTATAGGGATAGAAAGTAAAAGTAAAGGCAATTTTAATCTGATCATTTTTTGTTTTTGATTGTAACGAAGGCGAAAATTATAAATTATATCACGATTAAATTAAAGGAGTTTTAAACATTATTTATCACCTTTTGGTTACGTTACAAAACGGTAAAAAATCTTAATTTAGCAATATCAACAAATCAAAGAAAATGGAATACAGAATAGAGCATGATACCATGGGAGAGGTTAAAGTTCCCGCAGATAAATTTTGGGGAGCACAAACCGAACGATCTAGAAACAATTTTAAAATTGGCCCAGAGGCTTCAATGCCAAAGGAAATTATCCATGCTTTTGCCTATCTTAAAAAGGCTGCTGCAATGACTAATACAGATTTAGGCGTTTTATCTGCCGATAAAAGAGATTTAATTGCTAAAGCATGTGATGAAATTTTAACAGGTAGTTTAGACGATCAATTTCCTTTGGTGATATGGCAGACAGGTTCTGGAACGCAATCTAACATGAACGCCAATGAAGTTATTGCAAATAAAGCACATGTTATGAATGGTGGAGATTTGAATGATGATAAAAAGGTTTTGCACCCTAATGATGATGTTAATAAATCACAATCATCTAATGATACTTTCCCAACGGCCATGCACATTGCTACCTACAAACAAGTGGTAGAAATTACGTTGCCGGGATTAACTTTATTAAGGGATACGCTGACAAAAAAAACTGAAGAGTTTGCTAAAATCACAAAAACCGGGCGTACCCATTTTATGGATGCTACCCCACTTACTTTAGGGCAAGAATTTTCTGGTTATGCACAGCAATTAACAAACTCTATCAGAACTATCAATAATGCTTTAGAAGCAGTTAAAGAATTGGCTTTAGGCGGAACAGCTGTAGGTACAGGATTAAATACACCAAAAGGTTATGACGTTTTGGTAGCGAAATATATTGCAGATTTAACAGGTTTGCCTTTT
>JACMNZ010000356.1 GCA_014378285.1 Pseudopedobacter sp. | reverse complement strand
GTTTATGCTGACGGAGGATATGGCTTTGGTTTCCAACCTCTTAAACTTAGATGGAAGTGCTGTACCGCAGGTAGGAAATAAAGTGGTATTCCAACTATTTCATCTGGGTAGAGGCAACTAATTGGCTAATTCTGCTAAAACCTGGGATACTGAGATCGGTTTGATGGTTTCGGCCAATTACAGTGAACATGGCGAAGCATTCAAAGTGAAAGGAGAGGTGGCGCAGTTTTTCCATCTAGCGGATTGGAATGGACAATCCACTTTTACTGACTCCAGTACACCTATTTCTATTGAGCACCTTAATTTAGGAATTGTAGAAACAGCGGCTGTATTTGGGATGATGGGTCTGCATTACCTACCAAGTCTTTTTTATACGATAAGATTGCACCAGCCTAAAACGGAGAAAACTTGGTCAGAACCTGCAACAGCGGTTGGGTAATGAAGCATTAGATGGAAGAAGGGATAAAAAGAATTTGCCAGAGCTTCGTTTTTGAAGGCAATCATTATCCCACTTGGCTGGCACTACGTTCGCAGGTAAACGCTTACCTTCAGCGTTATTGGGAGTCAGGCTTTTTTGAAGCAACAACGCCCGAAAATGCTTTTAAAGTTTTGGTTGGTATAGGTTAAACCATGACGACTGAGGATGTATTCAATGGAATTATGAATCTATCGGTGAGTTTAAATAACATGAAAGGCTTGGAAGATTTTCTCTTGATCAGCTTTCAGCAAGAGATGGTACAGTCGTAAGCTTTATTTCTATACTCCGTTATTAGGATTTTAGAAAAAGTTCTTTCTGGTTTAGATGATCACTTACTATCATAAAAAGCTTTGTTTAATAATACAATTGCAGAGCAACTTTATGTACTCAGTGCCCCGATTCTTCGAAACGGGGCATTCTCTTAATTGGTGTAAAAATTATAAAAATAACATAAAAAAAACCTCTTACGGGCTTGTAAGAGGTTTATGTACTCAGAGCGGGAATCGAACCCGCACTCCCTTAACAGGAACAGGATTTTAAGTCCTGCGTGTCTACCAGTTCCACCATCTGAGCAAGAATTGATGCTTGCTAAAGATAACTCATAAAGAGTATATCCAAAGAGAGCGAAAGACGAGATTCGAACTCGCGACCCCAACCTTGGCAAGGTTGTGCTCTACCAACTGAGCTACTTTCGCATATTTTAAAGAACTTTCTTTCCCTTGCGGGTTGCAAATATAGACAGAAAATAATATTTTGCAATATTCAATTAAAAAAAAGTTGATCTAAGCTTATAATTCCCTATCATTCAACACTAAAAAAATTAAATCCTGTTCAAAACCTCTACTCATTGCGTATTGACATAGCTTATAATTGCGTTTAAAACGTTGTTTCTCTTTTATTAAAGGAGCTTTTTTTTCTAAAACGCCAATCAGTTTTTCTAAATATTCATCGCCATCTAAATTTTGCAATGCTTTTTTGATCAATGGCGCCGATACTTGTTTTAATTTTAAACCTTGTTTTATTTTATTTTTCCCCCAACTTTTTATCCTCAACTTCCCCCTAGCATAAGCATTAGAAAAACGTTCCTCATTTAAAAAACCAGTCTCTATTAGATTTAAAATGATATTTTCTAGTTCTTCATAATAAATCTTGAGGCTGATCAATTTGCCTCTCACTTCATACTGACTGCGTTCTTGGTAAGCGCAAAAAGCTTCTGCTTTTTGTAAAGCAGTTTTATAATCTAAACGAACATTTGTTTTTTGCTGCATTGGCTATAAAATTAGTGATATTCACGAATATTCGTCAACTTTGCAACAGATGAAGGAATTATTTTATACCATTTATACAATTCAAAATATTTCGGAAACTATTGGTCTAAAATATTTACTCAATCGTCCTCATCAAACCATAAAAAATCTATTAACAGATAGCAGGAAAATAACCGATGCTCCCAGCTCTCTATTTTTTGCATTAGAAGGTAAAAGGGATGCGCATCAATTTATAGAAAATCTCTATAAATTAGGAGTTAGGTCTTTTGTAATTACAAAACAAGATTTCCTTACTGCGAGTTTCCCAAAAGCCAATTTTATTTGGGTCAGCAATGCCTTAAAGGCGATGCAAGAGTTGGCTAAATCCCACAGAACACATTTTGATTATCCAGTTATCGGTATTACGGGAAGTAATGGTAAAACCATTGTTAAAGAATGGTTATATCAATTAATGGTACCTGATAAAGAGATTATACGTAGCCCTAAAAGTTATAACTCACAAATGGGCGTTTCGCTTTCTGTTTGGCAAATGACCAATCAATATGACTTAGGGATTTTTGAAGCTGGCATTTCAACAAAAAATGAAATGGATGTTTTAGAAGGGATAATTCAACCTACAATTGGTATTTTAACTAATATAGGCGACGCTCATGATGAAGGTTTTAATAATCGAGAAGAAAAGCTTGGAGAAAAACTAAAACTTTTTAAACATTCCAAAATTCTTATACTCAATGAAAAGTATATCGGCGAAAGCCAAAAATTAAAAAACATTTTTACTTGGAGTTTAACTGAAAAAGCCAATTTACAGATTATTGACATCGATAAAAAAGAAAATCAAACGGCAATTAAGGCTAAATACCAAGAAAATGAAATACAAATAAATATTCCATTTACAAGTCAATCTTCTATTGAAAATGCAATAATTTGCTGGGCTACATTATTATATTTAGGCTATACTCAAAACATCATCGAAAAAAGGATGATGAATTTATTGCCTGTAAAGATGCGGTTGGAGCTTAAAAAGGGCATCAATCAAAGTGATATTATCGATGATTCTTATAATTCAGATTTTTCTTCTTTAGATATTGCCATTGATTTTTTGAATCAACAAAATCAACACCCTACAAAAACGTTGATTCTTTCTGATATTTATCAATCAGGTATTAATGAAAATGAGCTTTATAAAAATGTGGCTCAATTGATAAAGAATAAAGGAGTTGATAAATTTATAGGCATAGGCGAAGAGCTTAAAAAACATCAGTTATTTTTTGAAAAAAATAGTCTATTTTTTAATAATACGGAAGATTTTCTAAAAGGATTTAATTGGGATAGCATCATTAATGAAACCATATTAATTAAAGGAGCAAGACATTTTGAATTTGAAAAAATCAGTAAAAAATTGAGCTTAAAAATTCACGAAACCGTTTTGGAAATTAATCTGAATGCGATTGTAAATAATCTAAACCATTACAAAAGCAAATTAAAACCAGGTGTAAAATTAATGGCAATGGTTAAGGCTTTTGCTTATGGAAGTGGAAGTGAAGAAATTGCTAATTTGCTACAGCACAACGGCGTAGATTATTTATCTGTAGCTTACGCCGATGAAGGTATAGAGTTAAGGGAAGCAGGAATAACGATTCCGATTATGGTTTTGGGTCCTGAGGTTTCAAGTTTTGAAGCCATGGTGAACTACAATTTAGAGCCAGAAATTTATAGTTTAAGAATTTTAAAGGCTTTCGCCGATTTGGTGTCTTCAAAAAACTTAAATAATCAATCAATCCATATTAAGTTAGATACAGGGATGCATCGTTTAGGTTTTATGGAGGATGAGGTTGATGAGTTATTGTCGTTTTTAAAACAGCAGGCTAATATTAAAGTAAAAACTATGTTCTCTCATTTAGCGGGCAGCGAAAGTGAAAAACATCATGATTACACACAGCATCAGATTGATTTATTTTCCAAAATCACATCTAAGTTTGAAACAGAATTAGGTTACACATTTCTTAAGCATATTTCAAATACTTCGGCAATAACAAAATGGCCAAAAGCGCAATTTGAAATGGTGCGTTTAGGAATTGGCTTATACGGAATTGAAGGCGTGGTAGAAGAACAGCATCGTTTAGCCAATGTGGCGACTTTAAAAACTACGATTTCTCAAATCAAACATTTAAAAAAGGGAGATACCATTGGTTATGGTAGGAGCGGAGTGATGCAAAAAGATGGTAAAATTGCTACTGTTAAAATTGGTTATGCCGATGGTTTCCCCAGGATTTTGGGAAATGGTAAAGGAGAAATGTTAATCAATAACCAAAAAGTTAAAACGATTGGAAATATTTGTATGGATATGACTATGTTAGATGTTAGTGATATAGCCGTAAATACAGGAGATGACGTTGTTGTTTTTGGCGAAGATTTATCTGTTTACGAAATGGCGAAAAACATGGATACTATTCCTTATGAAGTGATTACCAATATTTCGCAAAGGGTAAAGAGAGTTTATTATTACGAATAAAGAAATAAAATGAGAAAAATTTTTAGTGCGCTATTAAATTATTTTGTAAAAGGATTATTGGTGGTTTTACCTTTGGGTGCTGCTTTCTTCCTTATATTTTGGGCATTTTCTTCTTTAGATGCTGCTTTAAACTTAAGCGATAAAATTTTTGTTAATCCTTATACAGGATTGCCGTTATATATACCAGGATTAGGTATTTTATCTGTTATTTTGGTAATTTTAGTAACTGGGATTATAGCTACTTATCTAATAACAGAACCCATTTATAATTGGATTAGCAGGTGGGTAAACAGATTACCACTTTTTAAATTTATTTATTCTTCTGTTAAGGATTTGACGGAGGCTTTTGTGGGTGATGAAAAGAAATTAAGCGAACCTGTTTTGGTAGAAGATAGCCACGGCTTTAAAAGAATTGGTTTTTTGACCCAAAAAGATATGACCTCATTTGGTTTAAAAGGTGATGTTGCTGTTTATTTCCCTTGGTCTTATTCTTTTGCGGGCCAAGTGATGATTGTTAAAGCAGATAAAGTTACCCCGCTTAAAATATCATCTGCCCAAGCCATGAAATTTATAATTTCTGGCGGAGTAAGCGGAGTGCATTAAATTATTTAGGATTAGAAGGGATGGTAATTTTAATATTAGTTCCTTGGCCCATCTTACTATTTATATCTAATTCTCCGTTATTCTTTTGTAACATTTCTTTACAGATAATTAATCCTAAACCTGTACCTACTTCACCCATTGTGCCTTTGGTGCTTCCAATTAATTGATGATTTTTTATTCTATCCACCAATTCTGCACTCATCCCTTTGCCATTATCTTTGATGTTGATTTCTATTTTATTAACTATTAGAGCTACGTTTATCTCTATTTTACCATTAACATCCGTAAATTTTATCGCATTATTAACTAGGTTTTGTATCACAATTCCTATTTGATTTTTATCGGCGAAGGCCATTAAATCTTTATTTACATGTAAAGAAAACTGAATCTGTTTACTTTGTAAAACTATAGATAAAAGATTGGCTTTATCCTGTATTAAATCTAATAGATTAAAGGATGAAATGTCTAAAACTTCTCCCTTCATTTGGCTTTGTGCCCAAGAAAAAAGATTTTGAATGGCATCATTTAATCCTTTTAATTGCTGTTTGATACTTAAAGCCAACTCCTTAAATTCTTCTTCATCTAAATCTTTGGTCAAGAATAGATCCAGCATCATCTGTAAAGAAGATAATGGGCTTTTTAAATCATGACCAAGAATAGAAAATATCTTGTTTTTCTCTTCATTGGCTCTTTTAAGTTGTTTGTTAGTTTTATTTAATTGTGTTGTTCGGGTGGTCACTAGCTCTTCTAATTCTTTGTTTTTCTGTTCCGTTAACGTTTGTATCTCTAATAATCTTTGGGTTTTAAGGTTATTATTTTCTTCTACCTGGTTTAACCAAAGCATTCTTTGCTCACTATAGCGATTGCCTAATGCGAAAGAGAACAATAAAATTTCTAGGATAACGGATATTTGAAAAATATAGGGACCAAAGCGCTCAAAGAGATGCTTATTGGTTAAAAAAAACTCGATACTTAAAAAAAAACCTCCTAATATTACGGGTAATTCTGCCAAAAGAAAAAGTAAAGTAGTCCTACTTTTTTTTGAATAATTAGAAATACTAAAAACGAGTATCAGAGAAACCGTTGTTAAGGATAATAAGGCCAATACAACATTTTGTGGCTCTGAATAGTAATTTTTATAATAAACCACACCTAATATGATAGGGATTAAGAACAGAAATTTGTACCACTTAAACAATTTGCTCCAGAATGTTTTACGTTCTGTTCTAAAATAGCTGGTTGCAAAATTGATGGCCGATATATTAAAACAAATTAGAAAAAAGCTAACTATAACAAAATCTAAACAATACGTATTAATATTGATATTATATTGAATCACAAAAGTACGAACACTTAAATAAAGCAATAAAGAGACAAGATAAAGGACGTAATAAACGTAAGTTTTATCTTTAAGTATTAAGAAAATTAAAAAGTTAAAAATGGTAAATGATAGTATTACAGCAATTAAAGATATTTTTCTGATGTAACTTTTTTGATCATAAGTAATAATATTTTTTGCATTTTCTAACTGAAAATATATTTTTTTTGGAGGATATGTACCTTTAAGCTGTAATATTATTGTTTTATTTTTATTGGGTTCTATTTTGAATTGGATAAACCCAGATTCTATTGGCCTACTTTTTTCATTAAAACTATAACCAAAGCCAGTAAACCCAATTAATTTTTTGCTATCAAAATCATAGAGTTGAAGGGAATCTGCAAAGTTGGTAGATAAGAAAAACTGATAATCGCTTTTTGAAGAATTATTTAATTCAAAAACTATCCAATTGTCATAATTAGAATCGATAGTCTTAGTTGGTTTTAAATTATTAAGATTTGATTTAAAGGATTCAATTTTTATATCTTTTGAGGTATGATAAATTTTAATGGAATCGATCAAATGCAACTTTGATCCTTCTTTTATTTTTATTTCTTGAGAATAGGTAAATAATGGCAAAGAAAACGTAAAGAATATAAGTAATCTTTTGATTGCTCTTAACACCATAAAAAAATATTTACCTAATATAGAGTCTTAAATAAAAAAAAGCTAGTTAAACCCAGCTTTTTTTAAATTAAAAATTGGGTTTTAGCACATATTTATCGTAAAACCTAAATATATGTTCTGCGGCTTCTTCGGCCGTATCTACCAATCTAAATAAATTCAAATCTTCTTGATTGATATTATGTTCTGCATCTAACATGCTGTTTTTTATCCAATCTATTAATCCGCTCCAATAACTTATACCTACTAAAACAATAGGGAATCGAGCTATTTTACCTGTTTGTATCAATGTTAAAGCTTCAAAAAGTTCGTCCATGGTACCAAAACCACCTGGTAAACCAATATAACCTTGGGAGTATTTCATAAACATTACCTTACGGATAAAGAAATAATCAAATTCTAAAATTTTATCTCTATCAATATATCTGTTATGAAATTGCTCAAAAGGTAATTCTATGTTTAAACCAACAGATTTTCCTCCGGCTTCGTAAGCTCCTTTGTTACCAGCTTCCATAATTCCGGGTCCACCACCTGTAATTACGCCATAGCCCCTTTCAGTTAACAAACGTCCAATTTCTACGGCCATTTCATAATACTTGTTATCATGCTTTGTTCTTGCAGATCCAAATATGGAAACGCATGGACCTATTTTAGCTAATTTTTCAAAACCATCAACAAATTCGGCCATGATTTTAAAAATCTGCCAAGAATCCGTCACTTTTATCTCTTGCCACGTTCTGTTTTCAAACGCACTTCTTATTTTCTCTTCACCTGTCATATTATTTTATAATCGTATTTCCTAATACGCAATTTTAGCTTGTTTGTTTGAAATTAACAACAATCCTAAAAAAGTTATTAATCCGTTAATTAAAATCAATTCATTATCAAAAACATAACCACCCATTAATACTACCGAGTTGGCATTTAATAAATAGCAAATAGCGGGAGATAATACGCAAATGAACGGAACTAGCTTATCATGTACGCCTCGTTTTTTTAGTAATAATCCAAACGCATAAAGTCCTAATAAAGGCCCATAAGTGTAGGATGCAACGGTAAATATTGCACCAACAACTGCTTTATTATTTACCTCGTTAAAAAGAATTACCGTTAAAAACATCAAGAAAGAAAACGTAACATGAACCCAATGTCTTTGATTAATGCTTTTTTTAGAATTGATATCTTCTTTTTTATTGAAGCCTAAAAAATCGACACAAAAAGAAGTGGTTAGTGCAGTTAATGCAGAATCTGTTGTTGCAAATGTTCCTGCCGTTAAGCCCCGCATAAGTACCAT
>JACMNZ010000053.1 GCA_014378285.1 Pseudopedobacter sp. | reverse complement strand
TTCAGATAAATTAAAGAACTGCGCAGGTAATTTTTATATCAACGATAAATGTACTGGAGCAGTAGTTGGGCAACAACCGTTTGGTGGAGCTAGAGGTTCTGGAACTAACGATAAAGCTGGTGCTATGATCAATCTTTTACGTTGGGTTTCTCCGAGAACTATTAAAGAAACTTTTAATCCTCCAATAGATTATCGTTATCCATTTTTGGATAAAGAATAGAAGAAAATTGATGAAAAAAAGCTCAGGATTTTTATTAATTCTGAGCTTTTTTATTTTATTCCTTTTCTAAGGTTTTAATGTCTTTAATTAACTGCTGGGCTTCTAGTTCTAAAGTCCCGTTATAGATTCCTCTTATTTTTTTGTTTCTATCAACCAATAAAATATGCTCGGTATGCAAAAATTGAGTGCTGTCTTTGGTGAAACCCAAATCTTCTTCGGCAAAGTAAGATTGACGGGCTAATTTATAAATTTCAGCTTTTTTACCTGTTAGTAAATGCCAATTTGGAGCATCAATTTTATTTATTTGAGCATAAATTTTTAATCGTTCTACATCGTCTATCCAAGGTGTCACGCTATAAGATAACATGACTACATTACTGTCATTCTTAAATTCGCTCTGAAGTAATTTCATGTTTTTGGTAATTGTAGGACAAATGCTCCCACAACTTGTAAATATAAAACTTGCTACATGTATTTTTCTGTTGATTTCCTTTTGAGTAATGATATTTCCATGCTGATCAATACATGAGAAATCGGCAATTTGATGTGTTACTTTTTGATTTACTTCTTCAGCGGTTTTTAAAAATAGAGGACTAAAATCAGGTTTATTGTAGTAAGGCAGTTTTTCAGATTTATCAATATCGGCGCAAGCCAAAAAAGAAAAAAGAAAACAAATAAAGCTAATTTTTAAAAATACTGTCCGATACATTTGTGCAATTTTTTGTGCCCAATAAGCCAAATCTTCTTCCGTTTTTGATGATGTAATTTGCCCTAACTTTTCCATCATCATAAAACATTTGCTCAACGCCTTCTTCATAACCTTTATGGTAATTTAAATTTAGCGTAAGCTGACCTTGGTAATTCCATTCTTTATAGTTTCCTTCGTACTCGTTATTAAAGAAATGATAATTCAGTTTTTTTCTTCCATCTGGCCAACAAGCTTTTAGCTCACCTTCCTTAGATCCATTTACAAAAAGACGACTTTCTGTTTTAGTTTTATTGATACTATATTTTCTCCAGTTTCCATGTTCTTTCCCTAAATAATAACCGCTTACTTCCATGGTATCAGTAGTTTGAGGGAAGAAAGAGAAAATATATCCGCTATAAGGTTTTTGGTTTTTATACATCAAACCATTTACGTTATGAAAGCCAGCCTGATTGCTATTTTCCATTTTATTCAATACAATCTTCTGATTTTGGCTTTCACAACCTAAAATAAGAAGAACAGGAATTATCTTAATTAGAAACTGTACCTGCCGTACCATAAAATCCACTTCCGTTTATGTAAGGATCTGCATCTGTAATGTGATAATGATAAATTCCGTTTGGATAATCAGCCGTTGGAGTAGTATGTCCGTGATAAGCATCTAAAGCTGAATTTACAACTACGTTACCATTTTCTTGTGGTCCGTAAACTGGGAAACCATCTAATAAAAAGCCTAGTAAAGAAGATTTTGTGGCTTTAACCGTTGTTAAATAAAGCGGTTCTACATGGTAATGGTATTGACCAGACATTTGTGGATGTCCGTAATATTGATCAAAACTTAAAATTTCAGAAGTTAAAGGCTGATTTGGACCTGCATATTGGTTAAAAAAGGGCACTCCATTTAAAGAGACACCAATTGCACCTAATGGAGTAGCCGCATGATTGCTTGATACTAGTGGATTTATTGGAATCTTAAAAGTATAATTTTGGGAAGAGATGCTATTTGGGTTTTTTTGAAACTTATTTGCACCAAATGTAGTTCCGGTAAAATTTTCGTACAAATTATTTGAAGTGGCGTAGTAAGCAGATTTATGATCTGGCAAACCACTAGTTTTGATATAAACATAAATGCCATCTGAAGTGATGCTACTTGCTCCGTAAATCTTACTGTAAATAGTAGGTACAGTTGCAGTAGCTGGGATTGTACCGGTAGTTGCCGAAGCGTCTTTTTTACAGCTAAATCCTATTAAGAATATGGCTATAAATGAAATTGGAATGATGAATAACTTGCGCATAATAATTTATTTAGGAGGTTAATTTTGATTAAAAAG
>JACMNZ010000355.1 GCA_014378285.1 Pseudopedobacter sp. | reverse complement strand
TTTAAGAAAGCCGGTTTAGGTAAATAAGCCTGTGTTTTAAAAATCAAACTTATTTTTTGGTTGTTCTTTTATCAACACTTTTTCAAAAGCTTTCCTCGCACTTCCCCTAAAATAAACCTCGCCACAATGAGTGTAACCCAAGTTTTCAAAAATTTTAAGCATTGCTACGTTATCAAAATTAGTATCTGCTTTAACGCTGTAAACGTTATTTTCTAAAGCAAAATCCTCAATAAAACCAATCATTTTTTTTGCCAACCCTTTGCCCAATTGCGTTTCGTCAATCGCCACTCTATGAAAAACCACAAAGTCTTCATTACTTAACCATTCACCTTCCAGATTTGCATATTCAGGTTCATCATTAATCATGATTGCACAATAGCCTAAAATATCTTTACAATCAGTTAAAACAAAACCTTGCTCTTTTTCAATATCGTTTTTTACTATTTTAAGATTTGGATAACCATCTTGCCATTGATTGCTTCCATCTGCTTTTCTTCTCTGAATGGCTTTTTGTAAAATTTCCCAAATTTTTACTGAGTGGGAAAGGTTGGCTTCTTCAAGTTTTAAATCCATCTGTTTGTTTAGAAATACCGCAAAATATGCTTATAAACAATTTTGACATAAAAGGATTTCAATATAAATTGCTAACAGCTAATTTACTTATTTATAATCGTTCCGCTTTTATAAGAATTATGGATCAGCAAAATTAAAAAACCAAAACTTACAGCACCTACAATCAAAGCATTATTGATAATACCTTCTACCGAAAACGATAGCTTTATTAAAATGGTAGAAATGATAAAACCCGAATTCCGGATGATTTTATGAAAACTATCAGAATAAAAGAATGAAAACAACAGCAGGATAACATCAATGATAATTAAGAGGATAAAGAAATCTTCGAAAAATATATTGTTGATATTTTTGAAAGTGGTGATATTATTCCAATGATCTTGTAAAGCGGTAATAATCCAATTGATTAACGAGTAAAAAGCAAGTAATATGACTACAGGAATAAGTATGGTAGCAATGGTTTTTTTAAATTTTATAAACTTATCTATTCGGGCTTTATCTTCAATAGTTGTGGTGGTCTCCTTCATTGCATGTTTTCCTAGTTTTTGATAGAACTGTTGGATTATAAAAAACAAAATCAAAGCAGTTACCAAATCGTAAGTGAATTGTAGATCATGGTTCAATTTAAACCAGTTGGGAGATAAATCCATATACCCAATATCTTTAAAAATTCTCCTGATTACAATTAGTGTGATGATTTCGTATTGCTTACCTATATAACTCGATATTGACCGCGGCAAGTAAAATACCAGCAAGAACACTTCATAAACCAGAATAAAAGAGAAAGGCGTATATATTGCAGAAATAGGACTTGTAGCAAACTTGGAGGTTAGATGAATAATATCCTGACTGACCAGTAAAATGATGGATAAATGCAATAAAAAACTAATAATCGCAATCCATATAAAGATTCGCTCTACATGTTCCCTAAATTTTTCGGACAAAATGTTTTCAAATATCTTTTTCAAGTGAATCAATTTAGGTTCTAATTCCCAATAAATAAGGAGTAAAATGTAAACCAAAATGTCTCGGTTATTGTTTTATACCGACCTCTTTTTTGAATAAATAATATTTTGATTTACGACAGATTTACATCGCATAACTCTGAAAAAGGTTGATTTAATTATAAATTTTTATAAAATAGGAGTTTGATTGTTAAGGTCTAATAAATTTTAATCTGGGCGTTTTTACACGCTATCCATTGTATTTTTTTTGCTATTTGCATAACGGCAAGAGCAAAAAAAGCTGCCATTTCTATCGTTAACGCGATAATCTAATCTAGTACAATGCTCAAAATAACAAAGACGCACATTTAATAATCTAACTCTCAGGTTACAACCTAATTAAACAATACTTTAAATAGGTGGTTAAACTAATAAAACAAATAAACATGGAAAAATTAGGATTATTGGCGAGATTAGAAGCCAAAGTAGGTAAAGAAGCAGAAGTAGAGGCCTTTTTAAAAAGCGCTTTATCAATCGTTAATGAAGAAGAAGAGACCATAAGATGGTATGCTTTAAAATTTGGTCCTTCAAGTTTTGGTATTTTTGATACTTTTGAAGCTGAATCTGGAAGAGATGCACATTTGAACGGTAAAGTTGCCGCAGCTTTAATGGCCGGTGCCGAGGAATTATTGTCAGTAGCACCAACTATTGAGAAAATTGAGTTTTTAGCAGTAAAATAATTTAAAATCGCTGATAGATTTTAAAATTTATCAGCGATTTTAAATTTTAAATTCGTTTGCTTTTAATTCTTCTAAAGATGCGTAAAGCAAAGCATTTTCATGTGTAGCCTCTAAAATTACCGATGGGGCAAAGCCAGCATTAAAAGCTTCTTTCCATCTTGAAGCACATAAACACCATCTATCACCTGCTTTTAAGCCAGGGAAATTACTGGCAGGATACGGGCTTATTAAATCATTTCCTAAAGCTAGTGTGAATTCTAAAAAAGCATCAGTAACTACAGCAGCTACTACATGTTTGCCGCTATCCTGCGGGCCAGTACAACAAAAACCGTCTCTGTAAAAACCGGTTAATGGGTCAGTTCCCGCAATTTGCAAAGGGTTGCCTAAAACATTTTTATCAGTTGGGTGGGTTTTGTTCATGATTGGTAACGATTATTGATTTGGTTTTGAGGACGTTTTTAAATTCCTTAATTATTAAACTGAATAGATTATTATATGTTTTAATCAGTAGCTTGATTAGTTGCTACGTAACTTTGTTCCACAAGTGCATATAATATATTTGCATCAGATTTATAGAAACCTATAAGTTGAAATGCTGTATCAGGGGAAAAATAATTATTCAACAATAAATTTTCAAAGTAATCTGTCCAAGATAAATAATAAATAGCATCGTTTAATTTAAATACTTTTTTAATGTTTTGGATATAAACTCTTTGTTCAGCGCCTGCAGATAGAAAAGAGGTAAAATCAATATCGCAGTTCCAAGGTTTATGTAGGTTATTATATTTAATTAATTCCATTTCTGTCTGTAGTCTTAAACGTAGAGTGACTA
>JACMNZ010000354.1 GCA_014378285.1 Pseudopedobacter sp. | reverse complement strand
GGGCCAACGCTTATTAAATCTTTATTATTTCCTAATCGTACGGCTTTATTAAAGGATTTTTTGGTTTCTTCATATTTGGCTTTCGCCGATAAAACCGAATCTTTAAAAATAACTTCTGGCAAGGGAATTGAAAGTCTTTTTAGATAGATAATTAAAGATGATTGGCCTGTAAACTTTAAGGTATCGCTTTTATATCCTTGTAATTTACTGGTTAAAATATCGCCAATATTAGCCTTAATAAAAAACTCGCCTTTGGTATTATTAAAAACAGATTCTTTAGTGTTAAGATTAGTGATAATAACCCTATTTATCCTAAACCTGGTATTACGGTCAAAAACAATTCCCCCAACTTCTAAAGTAATTTGAGAATAAGCGGCAAAAGAAAAAAACAGAATAACAAATCCACAGATAAAAGGCTTCATTTACTTTTTAATCGTTATTTCTTGTCCTAACTTAATAGTATTATCAACCATATTATTGAGTGCTTTTAATTCATCAACAGTTAACCCAAAACGTTTCGATATATTATAAAGTGTATCGCCTTGCTGTATGACATATTTATCACCAGCAATAACAGGAGGCGCATCTGTTTTACGGTCTTTGGTTTTTTCTTGAGGGATGTTTTTATTGATATCTGACAGGACCCTGTCTTCTCTTTTTATTTTATCAATTTCTCCTTCTCTTTTATCATACTGATGTAAATCATATTTACCTATTATACCCATCAACAAATCAGGATATTTTGGATTTGTGGCATAGCCGGCTTGTTTCAATCCTTTTGCCCATCCTTCATAATCATCTTTATCCAACTCAAATAAAAACGCATATCGTTTTCTTTTTAAAAATTCAGAATGGTCTTTAAAGCTTTCCTCCGGATTATTATAAACCCTAAAACAGTCGTCTTTTTTATCGTCATCTTTATAATATCCTTTTCCTTTCCAATCTGTTGTACATTTTATACCAAAATGATTATTGGCATATTTAGCCAAATCACTATTTCCTGTTCCGGATTCTAAAATTGCTTGCGCTAAAGTGATACTTGCTGGGATACCAAATTTATTCATTTCAGTAATTGCAATTGTTTTAAAACGATTGATGTAGGATATGGTATTATAAGAAATGTAATTGCCACCAGATGTTTTGTTGGCACTTTTCTCTATTTTTTTGTTTTCCTTTTGATAAATTTTCCTCGTAGATGCGCAAGAAGCTAATAAGATAATCAGCGAAATCAATAACAGCAGATTTTTCATTTAATTTTTAATTTTTGAGCGATACGTAATATGGTGGATTTTAAACCATTTTTCCTCATCAAGTTTTTAACAGTGGTACCGTATTTTTTAGATATTTCTCCTAAAGTATCACCTTTTTTAACTTTATAATAAATACTAACTTTTACCGCTTCAACAGGCTCAATATAATCGTCGGGGCGATTATCATATTCATATAATTTATACTTTTTTATTACTCCAATTATTTGTGAAGCCCAAGTGCGACTAGCGGCATAACCACCTCTTTGAATTCCATAAGCCCATGAGCGATAATCATAATCATTATATTTATCAAGCAAAGCTTTAAATTTAGATCTGGTTTGCATTATATCTATAAAGTTTAGATAAGAATCTTCTGCAACTTTAAAACCTTTATAAGATGATTTTATTTGAGTGCTATTATTTTGGCCTTTTATACCGAAATGGTTGTTTAAATATCTCGCAATTTTGCTTGTTCCACTTGCAGATTCATGGATTGCAACTGCCAATATTACACTAGCAGGAACATGATATTTATTCATTAATTGGATAGAAAAATCTTTATTTTCTTCAATGTAACTTTGGGTTACAGTTTGTGCAAAACAAAATGAGGTTAAACCAAACAGAAGAATTATAAAATAAAACGTTTTCAATATTTTGATAGTTTTTAATCGGTCAAATTAATTATAAACTCTAATTATTTTTTTCTAATTACAAATATACCGTCTCTTACAGGCAAAATCAGCTTTTCAACTCTTGCATCATTCGTAACCATTTTGTTAAAAGTACTAATATTTGAAGTATCCGTATCGTTAATTTCTGTTAAAACCTTTCCGCTCCATAAAACATTATCAACTAATATAATTCCTCCGCTTTTTAGTTTATCAAAAACCAAATCGTAATAAACACCATTATTTTTTTTATCCGCATCTATAAAAACCAAATCAAATTGCTCATTAATGTTAGGGATTAATTCTACGGCGTTTCCAATGCGATAGTCGATTTTTTTTTCTAGATCAGATTCAGAAAAATATCCTCTTACCTTATCCTCCAGTTCTTCATTTACATCTATGGTGATTATTTTTCCATCATTTGTTAATCCTTCTGCCAAACAAAGTGTAGCATAACCTGTAAAAGTCCCCACTTCTAAAATGCGTTTTGGTTTAAGTATTTTAGATAACATACTTAAACACCTGCCTTGGTAATGCCCAGAAATCATCCTTGGCATTAATACCTCTAATTGAGTTTCCCTATCTATTTTTTTTAGTAATGCGTTTTCATTTTCGCAAGTATTAGAAAGATACTGGTTTAATTCTTCGGAGATAATTTGCATTTGGCAAAGATAAGGATAGATTTAAAACGAGGGAGAAAGCATTTTTTGTTTATTTAACAGGCTAAACAATTTTATTAATTGTCCTATCTTTGTTATCTACCTCAATATTATGCAATTTAAGATGCGCAAAACAATCAT
>JACMNZ010000353.1 GCA_014378285.1 Pseudopedobacter sp. | reverse complement strand
TCTTATAAAAAGGAAAAATAAATACTACAATTAATGTATTTTTTTAAATGATAAAACATTCTATTGACCAATGCATCCTTAAAAATGATTATTTTGCAAGTCCAATCGATTAAACATTTAAACAATTTTTTTTATGAAAGAAGTATATATTGTATCAGCAGTAAGAACACCTATTGGTAGTTTCGGTGGAAGTTTAGCCTCATTTACGGCAACACAATTAGGCGGCTTTGCCATAAAAGCAGCGGTAGAAAAAGCGGGATTAAAACCTGCAGATGTACAAGAAGTTTTGATGGGAAATGTGTTATCTGCAAATTTAGGTCAAGCTCCGGCAACGCAGGCAGCTAAATTTGCTGGTTTGCCAGATGTGCCAAATACTACAATTAATAAGGTTTGTGCTAGCGGAATGAAGGCTGTAATGTTGGCGGCACAAAGTATTGCCCTAGGCGATAAAGATATCATTGTTGCCGGCGGCATGGAAAGCATGAGCAATGTTCCGTATTATTTGGATAAAGCAAGAAATGGATATAAGTTAGGTCACGGTACTTTAACAGACGGATTAATTAAGGATGGTTTATGGGATGTGTATAACGATTATCATATGGGTTCTGCAGCAGAGCTTTGTGCTACAGATTGCCATATTTCTCGTGAAGATCAAGATGCCTATGCTATAGAATCTTACAAAAGATCGCAAAAAGCTATTACTGATGGAAAATTTAAAGACGAGATAGTTTCCTTAGAATTGAAGGATAAAAAAGGAAATATCACTCAAATTACTGATGATGAAGAGCCAGCAAATGTGAAATTTGATAAGATTGCCGGTTTACGTCCAGTTTTCAAGAAAGAAGGAACAGTTACAGCCGCTAACGCCTCAAGCCTAAATGATGGTGCAGCAGCTTTGGTTTTAATGAGTAAAGAAAAAGCTGATGAATTGGGCATTAAACCTTTAGCTAAAATTTTGGCTTACGCCGATGCTCAACAAGCGCCAGAATGGTTTACCACTGCACCTTCAAAAGCAATTCCCTTGGCCTTGAATAAAGCGAATCTAAAATCCGAAGAAATAGATTTTTACGAGATAAACGAAGCTTTTGCGGTAGTTTCTTTAGCAAATAATAAAGAGCTAAACTTAAGTGTTGATAAAGTAAACGTTAATGGCGGTGCGGTTTCTTTGGGGCATCCGCTTGGGGCTTCAGGAGTAAGAATTATTGTGACATTGATAAATGTTTTAAATCAAAATAATGCTAAATTGGGTGTTGCTGGTATCTGTAACGGCGGAGGTGGGGCAAGTGCAATTGTAATTGAAAATATGCGTTAATATATTTTATGAGACGATTTTTATTTCTGGTTATTTTTGCAACTCAATCTTTTTTTTGCTTCTCGCAAAACAAAACATCTTTGTTAGATTCATTAAAAAAATTAGGGACACAATTTACCAGCGATTCTATAGAAGCAAATAGAATAAGTGCCAATTATGATTTTATTAAACTTTTTGTAAACTCCTTAAAAGAGAAAAACTCTTTTTTAAACCCATATTCTCAGCTTTCTAGTTTTATATCTATTGAAAAATCTGATGATAATAAGTTTAGGGTTTTTTCTTGGTTTACCCAATTAGATAATGGTGATTACCGCTATTATGGAGCTATTCAAGTAAATAACCCGCAAAAATTAGAGCTTTATCCTTTGGTTGATAACTCACAAAATTTAAAAGTAGCCAGTAATATTGCCGATACCACTTTGCAAACTAATCAATGGTATGGATCTGTTTACTATCAGATTTTACCTGTTTTAGGAATCAAAAATCCATATTATATTCTATTTGGTTGGAAAGGAAAAACCTTACAATCTAATGCAAAAGTTTTAGAGACTTTATCATTTAAAAACGGAAAACCTGTGTTTGGAAATCAGGTTTTAGAGGATGCCGAAAAATCTAATGGCTTTCATGCTAGAATAATTTTTGATTATACAAAAGATGCAGACATGATGTTAAAGTATGTTAAGAATGATAAACTGATTGTTTTTGATCATTTAGTGGCTCCTTCTAATAAGGTAAAAGGAATGACAGATTTATATGCGCCTGATCTTTCTTACGATGGTTATAAATTTAAATCTGGCAAATGGGTTTATCAAGAAAATTTAAAGCTTAAAAATTTACCAGAAATAAGTGATGAAATTTTTATTGATCCCGCTAAAGATAGCCAGAATACAAAACCAGTTATTAAGGGGAATTAGTGGTTTTAGTCTTTTAAGGTACTTGTAAAATTTAATACAGCATCTTTAGATTTAGAAATCAAACTAGATAAATTTTCTGTTTTTCCACTTACCTTATAATTGAAATTAGTGACTTTCGCTTTAGACTTAGAGACCTCATTTTTATTAGAATAAAAAACAGAAAGAGTAATGTTATCGTCTTTTTGATTGGTTTTAAACATTTCTGGAATCATTTCCCAATTAAAATTTTTGAGTTCATCCATATCTTTTGTATCAATTCTAAACTCCCTCACCAAAATTTCAGAAGGTTTACTGATTTTTTCAACTTGAGCGAAACATATAAAAGGAATAAATGAGAATAAGAAAAATAAGATGTTTTTAAAATTCATAAGGTAAATTTTATATATGTATATCAACTTAATTTCTCTAAATATATTGCACACCAGGTTTTTTCGTCCAAAAAAAAATCGCTTAACCGTTATCTTTTAAAAAATTTATTTATACTTGAACTTAATCCCAATTTAAAATCACACACATTAAATAATTATATGGAAAATCGAAAAGAGCTTTTTGGCCATCCCGTGGGTCTTTACATCCTGTTTTTTACCGAGTTATGGGAAAGATTTAGCTATTATGGGATGAGAGCATTATTGGTTCTTTTCTTAGTGGCTTCTACAACAGATATAAATCCAGGTTTTGGATGGACGAAAGTTGAGGCTTTAAGTCTTTATGGCATATACACCGCATTAGTTTACATAGCTTCCATTCCGGGCGGTATTTTAGCAGATAAATTATTAGGACAAAAGAAAACCGTAATGTTAGGCGGTTGGCTTTTAGTTGCTGGGCATGGTGTTTTGGCAATCCAAGCAGAGTGGGCATTTTATTTAGGTATTGGATTAATTGTAGCTGGAGTAGGTTGTTTAAAACCTAATATTTCTACCATGGTTGGTGGTTTATATGCCCCAGGAGATGACAGACGTGATAAAGGATTTACGATTTTTTATATTGGGATAAACGTAGGCGCTTTAATTGCCGGTGTTTTAGTAGGATCTGTAGGCGTAAATTATGGCTGGCATTATGGCTTCGGTCTGGCCGGAATTGGAATGGCTATTGGTCAGTTGGTGTTTCTATATGGTCAAAAATATTTGGTAGGTATTGGTGAAGCAACTAAGCAATTGCCAGCGGCAGAACGTTTAGCGGTAAATAAACCTTTAACTAAAATAGAAAAAGACAGAATGATTGTGATGTTTTTATCTTTTGTGATGATTATTGTTTTTTGGGGAGCTTTTGAACAAGCTGGAGGTTTAATGAACCTATATGCCAGTGAAAAAACCAATAGAATTTTAGATTTAAGTTTTATGAGCTTAAAGAGTTTTGAAGTTCCTGCACCTTGGTTTCAATCGGTTAACTCATTCTTTATCATTTCATTAGGTACATCAATTGCAGCTTTTTGGTATAACAGAAAGAAAAAAGGAAAAGAAGCATCATCTATATTAAAGATGGCTATTGGAATCATTATCATGGGATGGGGATTTTTATTCATGACAGCAGCATCTGTTCAATACCAAGATCAGGGTTCTTCTGCTATGTATTGGTTAATATTGGCCTATTTATTTCACACCATTGGCGAACTTTGTGCTTCTCCAGTTGCACTTTCTTATGTCACTAAATTAGCTCCTCTAAAATATGCTTCTTTAATGATGGGTGCTTATTTTGCAGCAACTGGTATGGGTAATTATGTTGCAGGGTGGGTTGGAGAATGGTCTCAAACAGCAGGCGAGTTAGAGATATTTACAGGCATCGCTATTTTTTGTACCATCTTCGGAATCTTGGTTTTACTTTTCTTAAAACCATTAAAAAGGTTGGCTCATGGTGCAGAAGATTTTTCTGAAGAAACCATGCATAATCCTTTTAAAAATACCGAACAAATAGAAGTTAAATGATAGGTAATTGTAAGATAAAAAAGATATATGTACATAAGGTGATTTCCCTTTTTACATTTACCAAAATTAAATAAGTGGATGCATGGTATTCATTAATAATTGTAATTTTGATTAATAAAAAATCACCATTTTGCCCGATAGCTTAGTCATTATCCCCACGTATAACGAGAAAGAAAACATCGAAAAAATACTTCGAAAGGTTTTCTCTTTGTCTCATTTATTTCATGTCTTAATTGTAGATGATGGCTCTCCAGATGGTACAGCAAAAATTGTAAAACAATTGCAAGGAGAATATAATGGGCATTTATTTATTGAAGAAAGAGAAGGGAAGTTGGGTTTAGGTACAGCTTATATCCATGGTTTTAAATGGGCGTTGGCGCATCAATATAATTTTATTTTTGAAATGGATGCCGATTTCTCCCACAACCCAGAAGATTTAATCCGTTTAAGAAATGCTTGCGTAGAAGGTGCGGATGTTGCAATTGGTTCAAGATATATTAAGGGAGTAAATGTTGTAAATTGGCCAATGGGCCGGGTTCTAATGTCATATTTTGCTTCTGTATATGTTCGTTTTATTACAGGAATAGATATACAAGATGCTACTGCTGGTTTTAAATGCTACAAAAAGAGAGTTTTAGAAACCATTAACTTCGATAAGGTTAAATTTGTAGGCTATGCTTTTCAGATAGAAATGAAATTTACGGCTGTTAAACATGGTTTTAAAGTAGTGGAAGTCCCAATAATTTTTACTGATCGTACTGAAGGTACATCAAAAATGAGTTCTAGTATTTTTAAAGAAGCTTTTCTTGGAGTTATCCAACTCAAAATTAATAGTTGGTTTAGGAAATATGAGCAAGCTAAAAACTAGATTAAAATTCTTAGTAAGATTTAGCGTTTTAATTTTAAATTGATAATTAATCGATCTTAATTTTAATAGTCAAATTAACAAATTCCCATGTCTTTATTCCACTTTAAAGAATTTGTAATAGACCAAGAAAACTGCCCTATGAAAATTAACACGGATGGCGTTTTATTGGGCGCATCGGCAAGTTTAGCAAAGGTAAAGACAGTTTTGGATATTGGCACCGGAACTGGTGTAATTGCCTTGATGTTGGCGCAACGGTCACATGATATTTTAGTTGATGCAATTGATATTGATCATTTGGCTTTTGAAAAGGCCAATGTAAATTTTGAGAATTCTTTATTTCATCAACAATTAAAAGCACATCATCACAGTTTTTTAGAATATTTCGATTTAAATCCATCAAAAAAATATGATTTAATTGTTACTAACCCGCCTTACTTCTTAAACGCGTTAAAATCGCCGAAGGCATCTAATAATATTTCTAAACACACTACTGAGCAGTTTTTTATCGATTTAATATCAAAATCATAAAATCATTTAAACACCTCTGGAAAATTAACCTTAATTGTTCCGGTTGATATTTCTTTAATGCTGCAAAATATAGCACCTTCTTATCATCTATTTCCTGTGAATTGCATCAAGATAAAATCATATCCTGATAAAGCAAACATCAGACATATCATCAGCTTTAGCGATAAAAAACCATTAGAATTAAATTTTGAGGATTTTTGTATCTATTCTTCGCAAGGTGTACATTCATTACAATATCAAGCTTTGCTGAAAAACTTTTTTACTATATTTTAATGAAAAAAATAGGATTAATCTCTGATACGCATAGTTATTTAGACGATGCAGTTTTTAAATATTTTGATGATAGCGATGAGATTTGGCATGCTGGCGATTTCGGAACATTGGAGTTAGCAGATAAATTAGCTGCTTTTAAGCCACTTAAAGGGGTT
>JACMNZ010000352.1 GCA_014378285.1 Pseudopedobacter sp. | reverse complement strand
TCTTTCAGATCTTGATTATCAGGATATGCGAAATGTGGTAATGCAACGTGTGATTGAAAGAGGTTGGGCTGATGATTTTTATGCAATTTTAAATCTTTACGTTGAACATGGGGTAGTTGAGGCTATTAAACAATTATCATCATTGAATAGAAAAGACATGAATTTTGTTAGCGTCGTTTTTCATATACCCTTAAATGAACTTAGACGTTACGAAGAAAAGCAATCAAAAATACTATTCTGGAATCATTAAATAAGCTTATGCAGGATAAGAAATTAAATGATTTCATATTGGTTGGGTTACTGCCCTTGCTTTACAAATTCAACACCGGGATAATATTCAATTCAAAGGCAATGGGCTTTAAAATGCAGCATGACTTAAACATATCGAATTTATTAATATTACCTAACTGCATTTATTAATAAATTTACATTTCTTTTTAAATGCATATACCAATGATGTAATCATCAAGGAAATCTCAAAAGACAAATCAATAATTAACTTTAACGTATGGAAAATAAATTTAATTTAAAAGAAGTTTTATCGGTAACCATGATTTTGTTCGCCATTATCGATATTTTAGGTTCTATTCCGATTATTATCCAATTGAGACAAAAAGCTGGTGGACACATTCAATCAGAAAAAGCAACATTGGTTTCTTTAGCCTTAATGATTATTTTTCTTTTTTTGGGAGAGGGCTTATTAGCGATTATTGGTTTGGATATTTCCTCATTTGCAATTGCAGGTTCTATAGTTATATTTATTATTGCCATGGAAATGGTTTTAGGTATAAACTTCTTTAAAGAAGAAATCCCCGCTGCGGTTTCTATTGTTCCTTTGGCTTTCCCTTTAATTGCCGGAGCGGGTACAATGACAACGTTATTATCTTTAAAGGCAGAATACGATACCGTAAATATTTTATGCGGGATAATTATTAATTTATTGTTTGTTTATCTGGTATTAAAGAACTCTTTAAGGATAGAAAAACTTTTTGGGCCTACAGGTTTACATATATTAAGAAAAGCTTTTGGAATTATTCTTTTAGCCATTGCGATAAAAATGTTTAGAAACAATACCGGACTTTAATAAAAATTATATATTTTAGTCGATATAAACCTTATCATTTGTTTATAAGCATGTTTTTGTGGAAATTTTTTTTCTTAATAACCTAAAAAATCGTTTGTTTATAAAAAAAAGTTAAATATCTTCGTTTTGAATATTAACAAAAATTAAATCTTATAAAATGGACAAATTTACAGAATTAAAAGAATTGATCACTTCAGCTGAAGCAGATGCAACAGCGTTTTTTGACAAAGGAAACAAAGCAGCAGGAACTAGATTGCGTAATGCGATGCAACAATCTAAAGTTTTGGCTCAAGATATTCGTAATGAAGTAACTGCTAAGAAAAACGGTTAATCATTTTTATCAAATTAATAAAAGCCTAAATGGAAACCCATTTAGGCTTTTTGCATTTTAAATGAGGTAATTATATACTAAATCTTTTTTATTTTAAATCTAAGGGCAAGCCTGAAACCATAAAAATAGCTTTATTTGACTTTTTGGCAATGTATTGATTAGCCCAACCTTGTAAATCAGTAAATTTTCTTCCCGATTCTGAATCGGCATGAAGCCCCATACCAATCTCATTAGAGATAATAATAAAAGTAGCTTGCTGCTCTGTAAGTTTATCTATTTCTAATTTTATCGCTTTTAAACTTTCCTCAATATCATATTTGGTATCAACATAAAAATTAGTGAGCCATAGCGTAACACAGTCAATAACCACTACCCTATTTGTGAAATCAATTTTTGAGGGAAATTTTTCTTCTTCTATATTTTCCCAACGTTCGTTCCTATCACTTTGATGACGCTTTATCCGCTGATTAAAATCTGCATCCCAGTTTCTGGCCGTGGCCAAATAGATTGGATTGTCAGTTAATTTTAGAGCCAAATTTTGTGCATAGACGCTTTTACCCGATCTTGCTCCTCCAGAAATGTAATAAATCATCGTTCTAAAACCTTTATAAAATAATTGAACAAAATTATGATAATACTTTGTAGCTAAAATTATTTCTACTAATACTTAAAGAAACCAATTTTACTTTTTTGTTGTCAAAATTAAAAATAGAATTAATTTATGGTATGATTTTTCCTGATAATGGTATAAGCCTATAAGTTATTTTAATGGCCCCAAACTTTAAAATCATTAATAAATATAATCATGAAAAAAGCAAACATCGGTATAACCGATAAAAACAGGGCACACATTGCAGAGCAATTGAATAAAATATTAGCAGATGAATTTATTCTTTATTCTAAAACCTTAAATGCACATTGGAATATTGAAGGACCAGATTTTCATACCGTACACGTTTATTTAGAAACTTTATATAACGAACAACAACAGATTGTTGATACTGTAGCAGAAAAAATACGTTCAATAGGACATTACGCTTTGGGAGATTTAGGCCAGTATATCGAAGTAAGTCATCTTTCTAAAAAATTAACCGGAAAATTTGATAGCCAAAATCTTTTTAAAGAACTATTACAAGACCATGAAAGCATCATTATCTTCTTAAGAGAAAATATTGCACCTATTGCAGAAAAGTTTGGTGCAGAAGGTATCAGTGATTATTTAACAGGTTTAATGGAGAAACATGAGAAAACTGCTTGGATGCTAAGATCACATTTAAATTAATTTAAAATATACCTTTAAAAAAAGCAAATTGAATTATCAATTTGCTTTTTTTATGAAATCATTTTTATTTAATATGTAATTTTTATCATACATATTTTATAGTAGCCAATTCAATATCTAACTTAGATTAAAATAGTAAACATGTCTAAATCAATATATTTAATATTATTTCCGTTAGTTTTTGGATTAGGTGTAAACGCACAAACATTAACTAAGCCTTCAAATATCCAAAATGCATTCTCAAAACAAACTAGAAGCGAGAATGGCAAACCCGGTAAAAATTATTGGCAAAACCGTGGCCGTTATAACATCTCTATAAATGTAACCCCTCCAAATAAAACAGTTACAGGGAAAGAAGAAATAACTTATTTTAATAACAGTCCAGATAAACTGGATAGCTTAAATATGAAGTTGATCGTAAATGTGCATAGAAACGGAAGAAATGGTGTTTCTAATCCAGACTTGGGGATAATGGTTGATCAGATAAAGGTAAATGGTAAAAATGCTTTATGGAATAATGAAATGGCTACAACCACCAATTACATGTTTCCTTTAACCAAAACCTTAATGCCTCATGATTCTGTTAAACTTTCCATTGACTGGCATTATCAACTTTCTAGTGGTAGAGGAAGAGACGGTGCCATAGATTCTACTACTTTTTTCTTGGCTTACTTTTACCCTCGTGTTTCTGTTTATGATGATTATAAAGGATGGGATATACAGCCGCATACTGGTTCATTAGAGTTTTATAACGATTTTAATGATTATACATTAAATGTAACAGTTCCTAAAAACTTTATAGTTTGGGCAACTGGAGATTTAAAAAACCCATCTAATGTACTTGAAACTGAATTTGCAAAAAAACTAGAAACATCTATAAACAGTGATTCAAT
>JACMNZ010000351.1 GCA_014378285.1 Pseudopedobacter sp. | reverse complement strand
TTTTAATATCCTTACAGAATGAGAATATTGCTCGAATATATCTGTAATAATAGTAAGACTTTTAGTATCGTAAAATTTTAAACCGTTAACTTTTGTTGTTAGCTTTTCAAACTTTCCTCTTTCTTTTGCGTAACCCATATTGCGGTAAAGATATAGTTTTTAAGCATTATTTATTCTCCAAATTGGCGCAAAGTCTTTTATGATAAATTTTGACGAACGTTAGATTTGTATGTTTGCTATATGCTAAAGACGCATCAATAGTAAGCAATCAATGACATGCCTGTCATTGAAACTATCAATTTCAATTAATGACAAAAAAAATCTTGTTAACTTAAATAGAACTCCCCTAAATTAATATGGCATCAATAGATAATTCTTGCGCATAGAAGTTTTTCTTATTTTGCGTTTAGCTTTTATACATTATCTAAATATTACAAAAAAAATATTGAACGTTTAAAGTTTGAGAACTCTAAAAATGCCTTTCATCTTATACTTCCAATTTATTCTTTATATTTTTGCGGAAATTGATTAACGAGTAACAGAATATTGATATGCCAGTAAAAATCCCAGATAATCTCCCAGCAATAGAACTTTTAAAAGAAGAGAATATATTTGTGATGAGCGAGTTGAGGGCTGATATTCAGGATATCCGCCCTATGAGGGTATTGATCTTAAATTTAATGCCCATTAAGATTACCACAGAAACTGATTTTGTGAGATTGCTGTCTAACAATCCTTTACAAGTAGAAGTGGAATTCTTAAGATTAGATTCGCATACTTCTAAAAACACTTCTGAAGAACATTTGGAGCAATTTTATAAGGGTTTTAGTAAGGTGAAGGAGAATTATTATGATGGGATGATCATTACGGGAGCTCCGGTTGAGCTTTTAAAATTTGAAGATGTTACTTATTGGGAAGAAGCCATTAAGATTTTTGATTGGGCAAGAACACACGTAACCTCTACTTTATACATTTGTTGGGCTTCGCAAGCTGCACTTTACCATTTTTATGGGGTGCAAAAAACGCAATTGAAAGAAAAACTTTTTGGGGTATTTAAACATACCACTACAGAAAAAGGTTATCCATTATTTAGAGGTTTTGATGATGAATTTTTTATCCCGCATAGTAGGTATACCACGATGTTAAAATCTGAGATTGAGGATAAAAAAGAGGTGACTATTTTATCAGAATCTGAAGAGGCAGGGATTGCCATTGCTTCATCAAGAGGAGGTAGGGAGTTTTATTTGACTGGTCATTCAGAATATGCACCTCTTATGCTTCATACCGAATATCAAAGAGATTTAGATAAAGGGCTTGAAGTTGTTATTCCTCAGAATTATTACAGGGGGGATAATCCTAAAAATGGTCCACTGGTTTGTTGGACAGGTCATGCCAACTTGCTGTTTAATAATTGGTTAAATTATTTTGTTTATCAAGAAACTCCTTTCAATTTAAAGGATGTGGCTAATTTAGGAGAATTGAAACAGAACGATTAGGGGAACTGTATAGAACGTTAGTTTAAATCGAACGGCGTACCTTCTTACACAACCCATCTCTGGTTGCTAAGGCCTTAAGATTAAAATTATTAATTAGAGATTTTTACTCTCCAACTTTGGTAATCAAAAACTCGGTTCTTCTGTTGTTAGCTCTTCCTTCTTCTGTGCTGTTGGTAGACACTGGATTGGTTTTGCCGTAACCTTTAGAGCTTAATCTGCTGGGTGATATTTGATTGGTTACCAAATAATTATAAACTGCTTTAGCTCTATTTTTAGACAGTTCTAGGTTGTAGGCATCATCGCCAACATTATCTGTGTAACCACTCAGCTCGATACTTACTTTTGAGTTTTCTGTTAAAAACTCGATGATCTTTTCCAATTCTGTTTTAGATTCTGGCTTTAAATCGAATTTATCGGTATCAAAGAAAATGTTTTTTAATACTACCTTTTTACCCACGGCAATTTTTTGGAGTGGTACTTCTAATAAAATTGGTTTACCAACGGTATTTTTTTTGACAGAGAAATTTTCTGAATAGAATAAGTAGCCATCTCTAGCTACATTTAGGCTATATTCTTTGTTTTCGGGTAAAGTGGCTAAAAAAGTGCCGTCAACCGCATCAGACAAAGAAGCATAAATAGAAACCGATTTTTTTAAATCGATGATTTCTATGGTAGCACCTAATTTTTGTTTAGTCTCAGCATCAAACACAATTCCTTTAATATAATTTACTGCTTCTGGTCGTAAGTTTTTAGGTAAATCAAAAGAATAAATATCAAAGCCACCAAATCCATTAAAATTATTAGAAGAAAAATAAGCTTTTGTTCCAGAGGCGTTAATGGTTAATCCGTTTTCCTCCCCATAAGTATTTATAGGATAGCCCAAATTTGTAGGTTTTCCCCAATTTTTTGTTGTATCTAACCTGCTGATAAAAATATCTTTATTTCCTAAACCTGGCCATCCATTAGAAGAGAAATATAACGTTTTGTTATCGGGATGTATAAACGGTGATTGCTCATCATAAGGCGTATTGATATTTGACCCCAAGTTTTCTGGTACGCCCCATTTCCCATCGGCTTGCAAAATACTTTTCCAAATATCATAACTTCCCAAACCGCCTTTTCTATCACTTACAAAATAAAGCGTATGTCCGTCCGCAGATAATGAAGGTTGAGATTCCCAGCCTTTGGTATTAATAGGGAAACCCAAGTTTAAAGGCTTACTCCAATTGGCTCCCTCTTTTTGTGAAATATAAATATCGCATCTGCCAAAACCATCAGGACGGTTGCAACCAGTAAAAAACAAGTATTGACCATCTGGAGAAATGCACTGAGCTCCCTCATTGTAATTTGGTGTATTGATATTATTGCTTAAATATTTGGCAGTAGTATAACCGGTATCGGTTTTAAAACTTCTATAAAAATCTTCGTTACGGTTTATTTGGCGAGTAAAGATCAAGGTACTTTCATCGGCTGTTAAAGCGGCAAAATATTCTTCCTCTTTGGTATTTACGCCAGGTCCTAAATTCTTTGGCTTAAAATTTACTGGATTTTTAATCGCCTTTAAGGCAAAAATGCAATCTTCTATATATTTATCGGCTAAAACCATCTTATCTGAAACTGGATGGGCTTTGTCTTTAAAAAGCTGATAATTTTGCAGGGCTTCCTGATAATCACCAGTTTTTAATTGGCTCTCTGCGTAATAATAGTAACGGTCAGGGGCAAAGTTGGGATTAATGCCAAATGCGCTTTTATAGGTTGCTTTTGCGTTTAAATTATCAAAAGTTACTCTGTAAATATCCGCCAATAATAAATAGGCTTCTATAAATTTGTCATCTTGTTTTATGGCTACTTTAAGTTCATCCTCCGCTTCTTTAAAGTTGTTTAAATCTAAAAGATAACGGGCTTTTTCATAGCTCTTTATTGCCGATCT
>JACMNZ010000052.1 GCA_014378285.1 Pseudopedobacter sp. | reverse complement strand
TTTTTATATTCAAGTCCAAAAGGTTTGCAAACTAGGTTTAGGGCTAATTCTATATTGTTTTCTTTATCGAATCTTCCTGTGTATAACTCTTTAGAATTACTTATGTTTTCTATTTTTACACCGTAACGCAATTCAATTTCAAACAAAACTTCATTTAACGGAACTTGAGTAAAAACAAACTTTCCTACGCTCCAATAAGTCGCTAATTTAGCATTAACGTTTGGGTTTAATTGGATATTACCTTCATCCGAAAACTTAACCATCTGGTTGGGAGTAATTAAAGTTTCTTGTTTGGTTTTTAAAGAAACCACTTTTACCTTTCCCGTTAAACAAGTAACCGCATAATGATTGTTCCTAGCAAAAATATTAAAACTTGTACCAACAACAGTGGTGGTACCAATTCCTGAAACAACTGTAAATTTCTTTCCTTTTTTTACCTTAAAAAAAGCTTCTCCATTTAAATTAACTTCTCTATTAACTCTCCACCAAATTGGGTTATAAGAAATTTCTGACATTGAATTTAGATGCACTTCAGAACCGTCTGGTAAAATTGCCAATCCTTGTTTACCCGGTAACGCAATTACAGATTTTTTATAAAATTTACTACCCAGTACCGATGCAAAAAGCAAAGCAAAAATAAAGCTTGCTGCAATTTGCCATTTCCTAGTGCTCATATAAAAAACATTTCCTCCTTTCCTCAATGGCTTATTAAGCATCAATTCAAGATCTGCCCAAACATCTTCTTTACTCCTTTTAGCCTCCATTGGTTTAAACTTATTAATCAAGTTTAAAGGGTCTTCACTAAAACCCTTATCGTTTAAACTACCCATACTTTAATACCTTTCTTAAATAAAATAACGCATTAGACATTCTTTTCTCAACTGTCTTTATGCTTATATCAAGCCTTTCGGCAATTTCTGCATATTTTAATTCTTCCATCCTGCTCATCATAAAAACAGTACGTTGCTTTTCTGGCAATTGCACCAAGGCCTGTTGATAATTATTTTGCAGTTGTTTATAATCATAAGAAGTATCTAATACTAGCTCTGTAAGTTGCAATTGCATTCTGTTTGTGTATTTTGCTTCTACCTCTAGTCTTCTATATTTACTGATCAACATATCTTTTGCTATTTTATAGAGAAGATATTTAGCGTTTTTTAAATCGAGTTTCATCTGCTTTTCCCATATCTTAACAAATACATCTTGTGTTATATCTGTCGCAATATCCATATCCCCAACTCTATAAAAAACATAGTTCTTTATACTATCAAAATAGCTATCAAATAAAAATTTGAAATCTTCTTTTTCCAACTCTAGTATAAATAGTAAGCGTACAACAATATACCGCGATTAAGAGCAATTACCCTCATTAATTTAAAAATTGATTAGCAAAAAATCCTTTTTAAAGGTAATCCGTCTCTAAATCAATAGATATTATTTTTTAAAATGACGTGGCTTAAGTTTAATCCTTCATCCATCAACAAGCAGTTCGCTTCACTACCAACTGTTAAGTTTCCATAATTTTCATTACCGATTAATTGTGCAGGATATGCGGATGCCATTCTTAATGCTTCACTGATATCGATATCTACTTTATTGATGCAATTTTTCACTGCTTTCAACAGGGTTAAACTAGATCCTGATAATGTTCCGTCTGGCATCACATATTTATCATTTTTTAGGATATGCTGGTATGGCCCTGCTTTGCACTCTGTAACCGCGTCAGTAATTAAAAACAAGCGCTCTCCCAGTAGTTTTTTCGCCATTTTTACCATCTCGAAATCTACATGGATACCATCGGCTACAATGGAAGTATAGGGTTTTTTAGAAAAAATAGCACCTACTAAACCTGGTTCACGGTGGTGTAATGCTGGCATGGCATTAAATAAATGTGTAGCGGCAGAAACTTGATCAAAAAAAGAATTCCCTTCTTCAAAGGTCGCCATACTATGTCCCGCTGAAATAATGATTCCAGCTTTTTGTAGAATTTCTAAAACCTCTGCGGACTGGAGTTCAGGCGCAATTGTGATCATCTTTACCACTCCATCCGCAACCTCAATAATACGTTTAACATGACCTATCGTTGCAACTTTCACATAATCAGCAATGTGCGCTCCTCTTTTCTTTGGATTTATAAAAGGACCTTCTAAATGTAAACCTAAAAAATTATGGACTTTGGGTTGGTAAGTTTTAGCGACTTCTATTGCTTTATAAAAAACTTCATCTGTATTTGTTGCTAAAGTTGCATAAAAGCCAGTACACCCTTGCTTAATTAATTCAACCTCCATTATCTCTAAAGATTGGTGACTTAAATCAGAGGAAAATAAGCTATTCCCTGCCCCGTAAACCTGTAAATCTAAAAACCCGGGACAAACAATATCCGCTTCTAGTGTTTTAAACCCAGAAGGAATCTCTTTTGCGTTTATATCAGTAAGAATTCCATCTTCAATTAATAAGATCTGATTCTCATTAACCAATTGGTTGTTGTAAACGGTTTTGGCTTTTATAGCGATTTTCATATTCCAAATTTGGGAAAATATTCCGGAACATATTTTATTGTTTAAATACAGATTTGGGTGCTAGAAATTAAGCATGGCAGTTTACATATTGATCATCAAAGGAAAGATTTAAAAAAATGCTTACACAAAGAAATCCCCACCTGTAAACAGGCGAGGATTTCCTTAATATTCAGCGCTACAAGAAATCTTTATTCCTGCATCTTTTTATCTTGGTTCTTAAAAAACCTAAGCTCCTAAAACAACTCTTTTAAAAGCGGTAACCGTTAATCCTTTAGACGTATCATCTAAGAATTTACGAATATCTTTTGAAGAATCTTTAACAAACTCTTGGTTTAACAAAGTTTGTTCTTTGTAGAATTTGTTCAATTTACCAGCAGCAATTTTTTCAATCATCGCTTCAGGTTTGCCTTCTGCTCTAATTTGCTCCTTAGCAATTTCTAATTCTTTCTCTATTACCCTAGAGTCAACATCTTCTTTATCAACACCAACTGGGCTCATTGCAGCAATTTGCATAGCAACATCTTTTCCAGCTTCGTCTAAACCTGCTCCGTCTTGGTTAAAACCAACTAAAACAGCTAAACGGTAATTGCCATGTATGTAAGCAACAACTTTATCAGCTTCAACCATCTCGAATTTAGAAACACCAATCTTCTCGCCAATTTTACCAGTTTGATCAATAATCAAATCAGATATTTTTGCGCCATCCATTTCTAAAGAAACTAATTCTTCAATAGTTGTTGGACTAGCAGCAACCGCTTTATCAGCGATAGCTTGCGCAAATGCAAGGAAATCAGCATTTTTAGCTACGAAATCAGTTTCGCAATTTACTTCAACAATAACACCTTTTTTACCATCGGCGGTAGTTTTAGCAATAACTACGCCTTCGTTAGAATCTCTATCCGAACGAGAAGCAGCTACTTTAGCGCCTTTTTTACGTAAATAATCAGTTGCAGCATCAAAATCGCCGTTAGCCTCTATCAAAGCTTTTTTGCAATCCATCATACCTGCGCCAGTTTGCTGACGAAGTTTGTTTACGTCTGCTGCAGAAATTTGTACTGTAGACATTTTATGAAATTTTTGCCCTCTCATTCCCTCGCTAGCTAGCGGGGGATGAACTGGGCGTGAATATAATATTAATACTTTTGAAACAGCAGAGCCGTTTGGCCATTCCCTTTAGGGGGATAGGGGTTACTCTCCTTTTGCTTCTTCAGCAGGAGCAGCAGCAACTTCTTTAGCTACTGGCTCGGCAGCATCAGCTCCTTTACGGATTCTTTTGCCACCTTCAGAAGGTGCTCTTTCTGTTTTTACTTCCTTAGCTTCTGGCGCATCAACTTTTGCTTTTTCAGCAGCAGCTTCTTTATCGCTTTCAGCATCTTTCTCATGCTTACGTTCTTCTAAACCTTCTTTAATAGCATCAATGATGATACCTGAAATTAAAGAGATAGATTTTGTAGCATCATCATTTGCTGGGATAGGGAAATCGATATTAGAAGGATCAGAGTTAGTATCCACCATTGCAAAAGTAGGGATGTTTAACTTTAAAGCCTCAGTTACAGCGATATGCTCTTTTTTAACGTCAATTAAAAATAATGCAGCTGGTAAACGGTTTAAATCAGCAATACCTCCTAAAAGGCTTTCTAATTTAATACGCTCACGCTGTATCATCAATTTCTCTTTCTTAGAAAGTACATCGTAAGTACCGTCTTTAGTCATCTTGTCGATGTTTGTCATCTTCTTGATAGACTTTCTTACAGTAGCAAAGTTCGTTAACATACCACCTAACCATCTTTCGGTTTCGAAAGGCATGTTGACAGATTTTGCATATTCTGCAACGATGTCTTTAGCTTGTTTTTTTGTAGCTACAAATAATATTTTGCGACCCGATTTTACGATTTGTTTGATGGCAGAAGCTGCCTCATCCACTCTCGTAAGTGTTTTGTTTAAGTCTATAATATGGATTCCGTTGCGCTCCATAAAAATATATTGCGCCATTTTCGGATTCCACTTGCGGGTAAGGTGACCAAAATGTACACCTGCATCCAATAAGTCCTGATATGTTGTTCTTGCCATTGTCGTGTCCTCCTAATTTTAACGTTTACTAAATTGGAATTTTTTACGAGCTTTTGCTCTTCCTGGTTTCTTACGCTCAACCATACGGTTATCACGTGTCATGATGCCTTTTGCTCTGAGCGAAGGCTTTCTGAGTGGATCCAGTTCAACAATGGCTTTTGCGATAGCTAAACGAACGGCTTCTGCTTGTCCTTTTACGCCACCACCTGCAACATTTACCTTAACATCAAACTGGCCAGTAACCTCGGCAACTATAAAAGCCTGGTTAACCATGTATTGTAATGGCAATGTTGGAAAGTACTCTTTGTGGTCTTTACCGTTTACGGTAATTGTACCGTTACCCTCCGTTAAATAGATACGGGCAACAGCGGTTTTTCTTCTACCTGATGTGTTTGTAACCGACATTTCTTTTCTCTTTAAAATTAAAATTTAACTTCTTTAGGGTTTTGTGCAACATGTGGATGCTCGCTGCCTGCATAAATGTACAGGTTTTTGAAAATCGCTCTTCCTAGGCGATTTCTGGGTAGCATACCGCGTACCGCTTTCTCGATAACACGAGTTGGGTGTTTTGCCATTAACTCTTTCGGAGAAATAAAACGTTGGCCACCAGGATAACCGGTGTAGGAAATATAAGTCTTGTCAGACATTTTATTTCCTGTGAGTCTTACCTTGTCTGCATTAATAACGATAACGTTATCTCCGCAATCTACGTTCGGGGTGAACGATGGCTTGTTTTTTCCTCTAATAACCTTTGCGATGTTAGAAGACAAGCGCCCCAAAATCTCGTTCTGAGCATCAACAACAATCCATTGTTTATCAACGGTTTTTCTGTTGGCAGAGACAGTTTTGTAACTTAACGTATTCACTTGCTTGATATTTAATTAGTTAAAAAATATGTATTCGCCCTAAATTTAGGGATTGCAAAGATAGAACTATAAGTTTAACTGTCAAGGTTTTTCGTAGGTAATTTATTGGAT
>JACMNZ010000350.1 GCA_014378285.1 Pseudopedobacter sp. | reverse complement strand
GTCATTAAACGCATTTTAGAAACACCCAAACTTCTTAGGATCTGTGCGCCTACTCCATAATCTCTTTCATCCATTTTAAAGCCAAGCGCAAGGTTTGCGTCTACGGTATCCATCCCGCTTTCTTGAAGGTTATAAGATTTCAGTTTATTAACCAAACCAATTCCTCTACCTTCTTGATTCATGTATAAAACCATTCCTTTACCTTCTTTCTCAATCATCTCCATTGCTTTATGGAGTTGTGGTCCACAATCACATCGGCATGAGCCAAAAATATCTCCCGTAATACAAGAGCTATGTACCCTTACTAATATGGGTTCATCTTCTTCCCAACTTCCTTTAATTAATGCGATATGGTTTTCTTGCGTATTTATTTGCGTAAAAGCTATCATTTCAAAATCACCCCATTCGGTAGGCAACTTTACGGAAACTTCTTTTTTGATCAATGATTCATTTCTTAAACGATAGGCTATCAAATCTTCGATAGAAATGATTTTCATGTCTAATTTCTTCGCCATTTTTAATAAATCTGGTAACCTCGCCATTTCACCATCCTCATTCATGATTTCACAAATCACACCTGCAGGTTCAAAACCAGCCATCACCGCTAAATCTATAGCAGCTTCAGTATGGCCAGACCTTCTTAAAACGCCTCCATTTTTGGCAATTAAAGGAAAAATATGTCCAGGCCGACCTAAATCATCTGCTTTTATAGCAGGATCAATTAAAGAAAGTATAGTTCTAGAACGGTCAGAAGCAGAAATACCAGTAGTACATCCATGTCCATTTAAATCTACCGAAACCGTGAAATTTGTTTCAAATGTTGCCGTATTTCTTCCAACCATCAGGTCGAGGTCTAATTCCTTACAACGATCTACAGTTAGTGGGGCGCAAATTAAACCTTTACCATGGGTTGCCATAAAATTGATGACTTCTGGAGTGGCGTTTCTGGCTGCTGTTAAAAAATCCCCTTCATTCTCACGATCTTCATCATCAACAACAATGATTATCTTACCGCTTTTTATAGCTTCAACAGCTTCTTCTATCGTATTTAACATCTTATTTTACCCTTTGTGTAATAGCCCAATAACCAACTTTTACTCCCTTTATATATTGGTAAAACCCAGCTAATAAAGAAAAGTTCATCATTAAAAAATAATGGGCAAATTTAATTATTTTATGAAGTGGTTTTATTGCTTTGGTAAGCCGGTAAGTCAGCGGGGTGCAATAAAAGAATAGCTGAAAAGCCAAAGTTATTTTATAAATAATTGCTTGGTCTAATAAATAAAGGTTTGCTATCAATAAAAATAATAATAAGAAAGGAGTAAACCATCTAATGCCTTTATGAGACCAAAAGCAAAAACCAACCGGTTTAAAAATATTTAAAAATAGGCTGAAAAAATAACCGAGATTTTGGAAGTTGCCTGACGAAATTCTTTTTCTACGGTTCATTTCTGCAGATAAGGAACCATTCAATTCTTCAAAACAAACGGATGTTTTTTCTAAAATGCAATTAAAGTTACTTTGTAGTACTGTTGCTGCGATAAAGAAATCATCTACTAAAAAGTTTTTAGGAATTGGATTAAACAATTCTTTTCTAAAAGAAAAACAGGCACCGAAAGGAGCAATGGTACAACCCCAAATTACTCCTTCATTATATTTGATTTCGTTTTCCCAAGTAACATATTCTTGTTCTTGGTTGCTGTGATTATTATTGGTTTTAGGAGGGTTAATCACATAGCTTCCCACCAATCCAATTTGCTGATGTCGATAATTTTTAACATTATTCTTAATGGTATCATCATTAAAAATAATATTGGCATCAGTTAAAAGAATAATATCAAATTTAGCTTTACTGATCATTTGATTGATGGCAAAAGATTTCCCAATTCTTTCGGTGCCCTCAATAATCCAGATAAACGGATAGCTAAAAGACAAATTCTTAACAAGGTTAACAGTTTCATCATCAGAGCCATCAGAATAAATGATAATTTCGATTTTTGATAATGGATAATTTCCTACGCAAATAGATTGGATTTTTTGTTCGATTAATAACGCCTCATTGTACGCAGGAATAATAATGCTCACATTCGGCTCGAACGAAAGAGGATGATTTTCTAGTTTTTTATTTTTAGCTAACCGTTTTAATAAAAAAGGATAAAATAAATAACTATAGAAGATCAGAAAAATAGCTACCCAAAAAAAAACCTCAACCATTCACAACTTTCTTCTTCCTAAATAATTTCTTGAACAGATTTTTATACAAATCGACATCAAATAAGGCCGAATCTATCGTGGCTTTATAGGTTAAAAATAAACCTAATGGTGTAAGTATAATGATAGCAAGCCACATTCCTAAAACTGGAGACAGGTTACCTTCCTTAACTGATTTCTCTCCCACAGTACTAATGATATGATAGATTAAAAAGAAAATAACAGAAACAACCACTGGCAATCCCAAGCCACCTTTTCTGATGATTGCACCCAAGGGAGCACCAATAAAAAACAACACCAAACAAGAAACCGCTAAGGTGAATTTTTTGTTATATTCTATTAAATATCTTCTAATTGTAGATACAAAATCTTTAGACTGTTCTGTGGTTGAGCTTAAACTATTTTTTAGATTAACGATATTCTCTTTTGCGTAGTTGATTACCAAAGCTTTACTACTAGAATCTATTCCAGTAAATATCCCTGCTTTTTTAAAGTTAAGACTATCTATAATTTTGCCTTTTCTATAGTTTTGGGTGTTGTAATAAATTTTGTAATACGGATTTATGGTTTTAAAAATGGTTTTGTTAATGCTATCATTAAGGTGATTCACAGAATCTTTTGAGGCTACCAATTGTCTCAAATTAAGCATTTGATAATTGTTTTTAAATAGATTTTCATCTTCCCTTTTAAACTGAAAACTAGAAAGATCAAACTTTTGCTCCGTCTCTTTAAATCTTAAACGAGTAAGTTCTTGTCTTGGATTATAGCCGCTTTTACCTTGCTTTTC
>JACMNZ010000349.1 GCA_014378285.1 Pseudopedobacter sp. | reverse complement strand
ATCTTAGTTTCGGCCGATACTTTATTGATTACCCAACCTATAAACTGTCCATTTAACCCCTTAAGGTAGTTAATATGCTGTTTTTTGCCAATTGTTAAACTTTGGTTGGCTTCAAAAACACCCATTACTTTATCAGAAATCGAGTTCCATTCTTTTGCCTTACTCAAAGTTTCTAAAGATGGTGTCTCAATTAAAATCACATCAAACTCTGATCTTAATTGATCGAAACGTTTGTTAACGGTTTCTTCATCAGCAATCTCAAACAAAGACTTATCCTCTCCTTTATTTCCCATTACCATAATTCCTGCACTAAACTCGGCAGATCCCAAATTGCCAGTCTTAAGAAAATCTTCTATAAAAAACTTAGAATTTGAGTTTTCTGTAATACTTGGGTGATCAAAATTACCATCAATTAAAAGTACTTTTTTACTAATTACCACATAAGAATACGCTATGCAGGCAACTAAAAGTGTTTTACCTTCACTATTGTTCATACTAGTGATATTTAAAACTTGTCCCTTAGTTTGGGAAGTCATTGGTGTTAACTCCCTACTAATCTCATACCTTGCAGATCTTAATTGTTTTTTAAGCTCTTGCATTTCTGGGTTAGAGTGTAAGTTGCTCCAGATTTCTTTAAGGGCTAAACTGGCAGAATTAACACGATTAATTTTTCCTAATACTGGTAATTCTGTAATCTGGGCAAGTTCTCTTGGGGTTCCAATCTTATTATCAAAATAAAAGATAATAAAGAATACCAGCAAACAGAACACAAAACTTATAATACCACTCAAAATAATCAGTAACATTTTTTTAGAGGGAAGCTCTATGCCTGGATTGGCTACCTGCACTTGTCTTAATCTGGCAGTTAAACTGGCATCTAAACTGGCATCATTATATTTATCTAAAATATCTAAGTATTCTTTACTGGCAATATCAATTTTACGCTCTAAAGATTGGATTACCGCCTCATGAGGTACTAATTTGTCAAATCGGTTGTTCATATCTGCCAATTCTCTTTTCAGTAAATTTAAGCTGTATCTAGCAATATCATACTCTACCTGAAGACCTAATTTTTTTGCGATTAAATCTCTCTTTTGGTTTAATGGATTATCTATATACTTATCTGATGCGGTAAGTATCTGTTTGTTCATTACATCCATTAAAGAATCAATTGAAGATTTATAAGAATCTTCAAATCCACTTTGAACATATTTCTCTGTTACTGTGGCTAATTCTTTTTTTGTTTGAATTAAAGCTTGATTAATTTTTGTTAACGAAGCTTCAAAATATCTCCTTTGGTTTGGATCAAAGTTTTTATCAATATTTGCGATGGTACCTTTTAAAGAAACAATATCTTTTTCTGCCTCTTGCTTGCGTCTTTCATATTCGGCAGAAAGCTCATACATCTTTCTAGATTGCTCTTGTAAGTTGATAATCCTATTCTTGATTTTATATTCCTTTAAAGCCTGTACGTTTTTATTAAGGGTGTCGCTTTTTACTTTCGCTTTTTCAGATAAAAATCTAACTGCTTTATTTTGATTTTCCTTTAAGATAGAAGTATAGTAAGTTACAAACTCTGTGCATTCTACATTCACCACAAATGCAGATAATTCTGGGTTTTCAGATGTATATCTTACTGAAATAAAATCACTGGTTTCTAATCTATCGGCAGTTAAGTTATTTAAAACTTTTTCAGATGTATAATCCATAGATTCCATCATATCATAAAGTTCTTTATCCTCTGGATTAAACCTGTTAATGGTTTCTCTGTTAGAAAATTTTCTTTTATAGTCGTTTAAAAGTTTCCTTCTATCAACCTCAGATAAATCTTTTATTTTACTACTCCATTCCCTAAAAGGTTTTTCAGAAGTAAGATCATGAATCATTAACTGGTAAGAAACCATGTTAACAATTTTCTGCAACTTCATAATTTCAATTAAGTTAGAAAACTCTCTAATTACACTACTTTCTTGCTTATCGGCAGTGTTTGATAAAACTTGAGTTTCATCAACAATACCAGTTGCAATTTGTCCTTCCGCAACATACTGGTCTTCAAGGTTTCTTACTAAAAAAAAAGCAATAATAATGGTGATAATAGGGACCGATACAATTACGAACCTATACTTATATAATAGTTTGTAAAATTTCTTTAATTCTTCCATTATTTTATGTCTTCTAATTTGGTTATGGTCAATTCTTCTATTGATGCTTTTGCAGTTAAATAAGTTGCCTCTGATTGTATTTTTTGTTGGGTAATAAGACTAAAATTCACCAAGGCTTCGCTATAGATTCTAAATTCTACTTCGCCTCTTTGATATTTAACTTTTAGATCGTTTAAAAGTCCTTCTGCATCTTGCGTACTTTTAGAAAAAAGTTTAACTGTATTGAGTTGTTGTATGTATAAAAAATATCTTCTCTTAATTTCTACTTCTAATGTTTGCGCATATTGGCTTTCGTTGGCCTCCGTTAATAAAAGTTGTTGCCTGGCGGTTTTGATTTTATTGGGTTTTTGCAAGATATCCGCTACGTTAATACTAACACCAAATTGGTATCCTGTAAAAAACTGAGGATCGATAAAATTGATGGTTCTATTTGGAGAAGATAAATAAGAAAAGTTTAAGGGAGAAAACCAGTTTAACTGTTGTCCTTTAATATTTAGGTTATCAA
Source organism: Pseudopedobacter sp. (assembly GCA_014378285.1). Lineage (GTDB taxonomy): Bacteria > Bacteroidota > Bacteroidia > Sphingobacteriales > Sphingobacteriaceae > Pseudopedobacter. The sequence continues at coordinate 8,590 of JACMNZ010000349.1, read as the reverse complement.
TCTCTTTTTGAACCTGATATTGTTTTACGATCGGGTAATTTTCTCTAGCTGTTGCAAGCAGTTTTTCTAAAAACAAATAATTTACATCCTGAATCATACTTTGTTGGGCTTTTACTTTTGGAGTAAATACTGCGAAAGAAAGTAAAATCAGCAACAAACAATAAATTCTTTTGAAAGAGAGATTCATATATATAAGTTTAAGTTCTAGAGTTGTGAAAATAGAATTCTTCAAATCCTCCATCCTCTTTAGATAATATAATGCCAACTTCCCTACGTTTTTGTAAATCATTTGCCTTATGGGCATACATAGTAATGAAGCCTTATTTATTTAAAAATAAGCATATTATGAATGGAGAATTTTTAACGGTATAGTTTTAAAAACGGGGAATTTAATTCCTAACTGTGGAAATTTATTCTTAACAAATTAATATAAAAATACTAATGTTTTTATAGGCAATTTTAAAATATTGCCCTTAAATACCATTAGGAGTATCTAAATAACACACACTATAAAAACATTGTTAATGGATTGATATTTGGGTAAAGGATTTTACAATTTAAAGATTGTATTCAATTAAATATCGCTCAATATGAAATCTAAGTTTTTACCATGTCTAATTATGTCTGTGATATTTGTGCTTACAAGTTTTTTAACTAAAGCACAATTACCTTACTTTCAGAGTTTTAAAGAGACAACAGCTAACAACATACGATTTGGCGGTGTGCCAACTGCAGTTTTAACTGCTGCTTCAGGGATAGATGCCCCTGGAAATGGGTATTTAAGACTTACAGATGGGATTATAAATCAGAAAGGATATGTTTATGGAACAGATAATTTTACTACTAATCTTGGTTTAAGTATATCCTTTGAATATTTTACTTACGGGGGTAGCGGTGCAGATGGAATTTGCTTTTTTCTATTTGATGCTACAGCCAATCCTTTTAATATCGGAGGTTTTGGAGGCTCGTTGGGATATGCACAATTTAATCTTACCAACCCGGTTTCACCAGGTGTTAGTAAAGGTTATTTAGGTATAGCCTTAGATGAATTTGGGAATTTCCCAAATCCTAGAGAAGGAAGGCAAGGTGGCATTGTTGGAACTGGTTTTTTTGGTATATCTACAAAATCTGTTGTGCTTAGGGGTAAAGGAGATGGTGCTGCACAAGTTCCTTCTAATTATAGATATTTAACATCATTACAAACAAGCACAAAAGGAGTAGATTTAGTAGATGATGGAGCGGCAACAATGCGCTCACCAGATAGTACTCAGTTAGGATATAGAAAAGCTTTTATAGATTTAGAGCCAAATGTTAATGGTGGATATAATATTTCTGTTAGGATTAAGGTGGGAGGAATACCAACAAAAACCACAACAGTTATTGATAAATACTACTATCCAGATTTAGCCCCTGCGTTAGTTAGATATGGTATATCTTCATCCACAGGAGATTTAACCAATTTTCACGAAATTAGAAACGTAAGGATCAATGTTTTTGCGCCTCCATTTACAAGTCCAACTGCTTTAGATGATATTATTACCGAATGTGCTGGTAAAACGACTATTATTAACGTTGTTAGTAATGATGCTTCTACTAACGCGGGTGGTAGTATAGATTTAACTTCTATTGATTTAAATCCAGACGTAGCCGGTGATCAAAAAACTTTTTTAATTGCGGGTAAAGGAACTTTTACCGCAAATAACAATGGTACAGTTACTTTTACACCGCTTAATGGTACTATTACTGGTCCTATTAATGCAAAATATACCATATCAGATAATTTTGGTTATAAATCAGCTCCTGCAAATATTATAATTGCAGAACCTGTTACCGTTATACAAGCAAACGCTGGTATAGATCAGTTGATTAATATTGGTGCTGCAACAGGTACACTCACAATAACAGGCAATTCTCCGGCAAATTCTACAGGTAGTTGGGCACAAACTTCTGGGCCTACAGGTACCATTGTTGGCTCGCCAAATTCACCATCAACTGCTATTACAGGACCAAACGGAACTTATGTTTTTACATACACACTAACTGCTCCAAATCAGTGTCCTGTTACAGATGATGTTCAAATTATTATCAATGCGATTCCTGTTGCGGTAAATGATATTGTTACTGGTGTTATCAACACCCCAATACTTATTAATGTAATCAATAACGATACCGATAGGGATGGAAATGCAACTATCGATAAAACAACTGTATTAATTAAAACGCAACCCGCAAACGGTACGGTAATCGTAAACCCAGTAACAGGTGTGATTACTTACACCCCAAGACCTGGTTTTTCTGGATCAGATAGTTTTACTTATATCGTAAAGGATAATAGAGGAGCAGAGTCTAATGTTGCAACTGTAACTATTACTTTACCTACACCTCCAAAAATTGGTTTAGCCAAATCATTAATCAGGATAGACGAACAACCCGATGGATCATTTAATGTTAAATTTCAGTTTAACATTAAAAATTATAGTAATGTAATATTAAAAGATATTTCGTTAAAAGATGATTTATCGACTTCGTTTCCGGGTACAACAATCAGGGTGATAAGTTTAGCATCAACAGGTGCAACAGTTTTAATTACTAATGCAACTTATAACGGCAGTTCAATAACAGAAATGTTAAATGGAAATAACCAACTTCCGGCAAATGCAACAGCACAAGTAGAATTGGTTATAAATATCAATATTATTGGAAATAACTTAAACTTCATTAATACCGCTATCACTCAAGGAGCTTCTGTTACAGACGGAACAATTACATCTGATCAATCTACTGATGGCGTTACTCCAGACCCAATAAATCCAGGTGATGTTACCCCAGCTGTACCAACTCCTGTAAGGTTTATAGTTGATAGGATTTTTATCCCTGGCGGTTTTTCTCCTAACGGCGATGGCACTAATGATAATTTCGTAATACCCAACTCGGGTTTAACCCCTGTTGATTTTGAGGTATATAACAGATGGGGAAATGTTGTTTACAAATCTTCTGATTATTTAAATACTTGGAACGGAACCGCAAATAAAGGTTTATTGATTGGTCAGGATTTACCAGTTGGCACCTACTATTACATAGTGAACTACAACGGTAAAAAATATAACGGATACCTAACTTTGAACAGATAATCGTCATGAAAAAAATTATATATACAAGCATTTCTTTTTTGATGCTCATCGTTTTTACCAAAGAATCTAAAGCTCAACAAGATGCCATGTACACGCAGTATATGTTCAATACTTTAGCTATTAACCCTGCTTATGCAGGTAGTAGGAACGTAATATCAACAACTGCGTTATATCGTAATCAATGGGCTGGTTATGACGGAGCGCCTAAAACGAGTACTTTTACCATAGACGCACCCATTAATGATAAAAAAATTGGTTTGGGTCTGCAAATTTTTAACGACAGGCTAGGTATCACTAACACCACTGGTTTGGTTCTGTCATCTGCTTATAGAATCAGGATGGAAAGGGGGACTTTATCTTTTGGCTTGCAAGGTAGCGCAAATCATAGAAGAGCAGATTACACGCAAGTAAAACTAGACCAATTTGGTACTTCAGTAGATCCAGCATTTCAAGAATTTGTGAATAGCACTAATTTTAATATAGGGACAGGAATCTATTATAACTCTGATAATTTTTATGTAGGATTATCTGCACCAGAATTATTACCTGCTAAATTTGGTAGCCAGTCTAATACTAATCTTTCTAAACAAGAAATACATCTTTTCCTTATAGCTGGATTTGTAGCCTCTTTATCAGACGATTTAAAATTGAAACCTTCTGTTTTAGTGAAGCAAGTTAAAGGCGCACCAATAGAAGGCGATTTAAATGCAACTTTTTGGATTAAAGATGTTCTAGGAATTGGAGGCTCGTATCGTACCAATGCAGATGTTTCTGGATTGTTAGAAATACAGGCTACTCAGCAAATAAGGATAGGTTATTCTTATGATCATAGTATAACCAAATTACAAAGCTTTAATACTGGCAGCCATGAGATTATGTTGCGTTATGAGTTTGGTTTTGAGAAAGATAAATTTATTTCACCACGTTTCTTTTAATTCAGAAAAATGAAAAAATTATATATAAAATCAGGTTTTTTTATTCTGTTTCTTTTAATAGGGCAATTTGTGATGTCTCAATCCAAAGAAGCAAAAATGGTTGCTGCAACTCATTCTTACAACAATTTAAAATACAAAGAGGCTATTTTGCAATTATTACCTATCGTTTCTAAGGATAGCTCAAATACGAAAGCCGTAGAAATGTTAGCAAACAGCTATCGTTTAATAAAACAATATCCCGAAGCCTTAAAATGGTATGAAAATTTAAGTAAAAAGAGCAATTTAAAAACAGAGTGGGTTTTAAGATATGCAGAAGCTTTAGCCAACGATAAAAAGTATGAAAAATCTGAACTTTGGTACAGAAGATATTTAAGTATGGTGCCAAGCGATAGGAGGGCAGCCTCTTTTTCTAAAGCTGATTTAAATGCAATGGGAAAAGAATCTAGCTGGACTGTTAATTATTTAAACTTTAATACTTCTGCATCTGAGTATAGCCCAATGCTTTACAAAAATGGATTAGTTTTTACAAGTAACAGATTTTACAGCAAACCCGTTAAATATGTTTTTGGTTGGAATAATACTCCGTTTTCTGATTTGTATTTTATCAACGATAAAAATAACATTAAAGAGGCAGCAGTTCAGTCTGGTGATATTACCATTACATCAACAATGAAAAACGGTGTTTTTAATGATGATAATACTGCCCCAACAGCAAACGACACCAAAATTGTTGGAGTATATGATAGAAAAGTATACACCTCGGTTGTGGTTAATAGTGGTGCGGAAATAGCTCCTTTAACTGATAGGATTAATACCAAATTTCACGAAGGTCCATCTGCTGTTGTACCTGAAGGAATTATTTTTACCAGAAACAACTATTTTAAGGGAAGTAAAAGAACCAGCAAAGACGGAAAAGTGAAATTGAAAATGTTTACCGCAAAGGGAGAAAACATTTCAGACATTGTTCCTTTTCCTTATAATAGTGATCAATATTCTGTTGGGCACCCAACAGTAACCAAAGATGGGAAATTATTGATTTTCGCCTCTGATATGCCTGGAGGTTCTGGAGGTGTAGATTTATATTATTCTGTAAGATTAGATGAAAAAGGGCAATGGAGTCGTCCGGTTAATTTAGGAAGAAAAATTAATACAGAAGGTGATGAAGAATTTCCTTTTATTGATGATGAAAACGTTCTTTATTTTTCTTCTAACGGCTTAGCTGGTTTAGGCGGATTGGATGTTTTTTCTGTAAAATTGAAAGATTTGCAACCAGTAGGATTACCAAAAAATTTAGGTGCACCTTTTAATTCTTCTTATGACGATTTTGGAGTAGCTAAAACTGGCAAATTAACTGGTTACATGAGCTCCAATCGTTTGGGAGATGATAATATCTATTCATTTGTAAAAAAGGAATTTGGGATTATTTTAAAAGGAAAAGTAACCGATGCATCTACAGGATTACCTTTAAAATTGGCTTCCGTAACTTTAAGGAATGGCGACGACCAGGATATTTTGCCTTTAAATGAAAATGGTGAATTTGAAAAGACTTTGGCAAAAGATTTAGGATACGAATTAAGGGGAACACTTAAAAATTTCTTGCCCGAAAGAAGATATATCGGTACTGATGGAATAACAAAGGATACCATTATTTACGTTCCTTTAAAACTAAAAGGAATTAATGACATCCAAAAATTTGTTATTGATCATTGCGATTCTTTAAAAAAGGTATTTAATGTTGAAAATATTTATTATGATTTAGATAAATTTTATATCAGACCAGATGCGTTTAACAACTTAAACAAAGTAATAAGTTTAATGACTAAATATCCTGATATTAAAGTGGTTACAAGAAGTCATTGCGATAGCAGGGCATCCGAAGAATATAACAGAATTTTGTCTTTCAATAGGGGAGAATCTGCCAAAACTTATTTAGTTAAAAAAGGTATATCTGGAGATAGAATTAGTGTGGAGTATTATGGAAAAAGTAGGCTAGTAAACGATTGTACAGATGGGGTTGATTGTTCTGAAGCACAACAGCAAATGAACAGAAGAACTCAGTTTGAGGTAATTTACAATGGAATAAACCTAGCTTTGATAGATTGTAAATAGAATTTAACTAAATTTTAAACATTCTAAATAGCGTTCCAAATTAATGGAACGCTATTTTTTTGCTTTATAAATCCTACTTTTGAGCTTAAAATAAAATTAAATAGAATGTCTAAAACAAAACTAACGGTAAATAATAACGGATCACTAAAAGTTGATGGTGATTTTGAAATAGTAGATAAAGACGGGAACATTTATAACCTACAAGGCAGAGAGATAGTTTCAATTTGTAGATGCGGCTTATCTGCTAATAAACCATTTTGTGATGGTTCTCATAAAGGTCATTTTGAGCATGAAGCAATAGCTTTTGATTTGCCTCCAAAAAAAGCATAGCAATTAAAGCTTTTCGCTGATTTTATTTAAATCGGCGGAAAGTTTATTAATTGATAAAAGTTGTTCTGTCAACTCTTCTTCGTTGTCATTTTCAGATATATGGATGTGTAGTTTATTTTTTGTGTTTCCATTCATTTTATCATCTACCTTTTCAATCGCCTCCTCTAAATAAAACCTCGTCTTTCTTATTAACTTTAATTGATTACCGTTTATTCTAGGCTTATTTTCTAAAAACATGGCAGATAAATTAGCCAGATAAGAAGAAAGAATATGGTTTAAAACCACAAACTTATGGATTTCATTCACATGGTTTTGTCTGCTTTTTGGTTCCTTAATCAATCTTTGAAACGCAGCAGCTAAGTTTGCCGTATTTACATAAACATCTTTCCTCGCTAATTTATATTCTGTTTCTGTAATCGGCATTAAAGATTGTCTTAAAATGATATGTTCAAAATAATTAAGATTGGCCTTTAGAATTTTTCCCAAATAAGATTTAAACTGTAAAGATTCCCACCCTGGTAAAAAGAAATAACTAAATAAAATTGCCAGTAAAGAACCCAGCAAAGTATCAATTATCCTTTCGCTAGCTAAAACTGTTGTATTATTTGCGGTATTGATAAAGCTAAATAATATCAAAATAAATGGGGTCATGGCAATTACGCTTACAATATATTTTACCCTGATAAAGCTATAAGTAACCAACATAAATATCAATAAAATAATAAATTTTAAGGTTTGGCTATCTACAAATGTCAAGATTATGGCACCTAAAATCCCTCCAATTATGGTTCCAATTACTCTCTCAAAATTCCTTTGTTTGGTATTGCTAAAACCGGGTTTTAAAATCACCAGAATGGTTAAAATAATCCAATAACTATGATTTCCAAAAGCGAATAGTTTTCCAATAACAAATCCTAAAATACAAACAACAGCCAATCTTAAAGCAAATCTAAAAGCAGAAGAATTAAGGTTTAGATTGTTTTTAAGCAGTTTCCAATCAAAACTTTGATGATTTACAAAACGAGATAATTCATCTGGACTGGAGTTGCTTTTTAGGTCTTGTGTTTGTTTGCCGAAGTAATTTTGGATAGCTAAAGTCCTATTATAAATATTTCTAAGGTTAATTAATATCTTTTTAAGAATTAAAACATTTTCTCCAGATTTTTCCAATAAATCAATCCTAGATTTTAAAATATCTAAATCATTGATGGTCATTTGCTTATTATTTGGTTTTTCTTGATAAATCAAACAAAAACCAACATAATTTACTTCTGTGGCAAGCTTAATAATTAATTCATTAAAATTAATTAATATATCTTTTCCTTCGTATTTGCTCCTAATCGTATTATAATCATTATTTGTGGCCATGGTTTGTTCAAACAAATCCACCATATCCACAAAAATCTTAACCATCAACCTACCAGCATTTGTTGAGTCGTTTAATAATTTACGAGTTTTAAAAAGCGCTTCCCTCACCACATCCAATTGATAATTAACCTTAATTTGTTGATCTACCAAATCTTTAAAATTAGCTTCAACAGAAATCTCATCAGTATAAAACCTAGCTCTCATTTTTAGGTAATTAGCAATTTCGCTGATACACTCGCCCAAAGTTTGTTGTGCATAACGATAAGGTCTTATTTGAGAAAAAGCATTACTCAACAAAAAATACCAACCTCCTCCAAAAATGATATAAAGGGAATGCTCAAAAAGTTTTAAAGTTGTTTTATTGGGGTTTATATTTAAAACCATAACCAATAAAGCCGCCGTACCAACAGCCGCAGCCCTTTCTCCATAAACATTAAACATTGCAAATATGAAACAGAAAGAAAAAATTTCTATGGATAGCAGGTAAACATTGGTATTAATTAAAGCAGTAATAAAGGATGTTAAAGAAATAAACAAAATGGTATATAACATTCCGTTTTTGCGGTGTATCCATGGCCCGGGGCTATCTGCTATACTAACACATAAAGCACCTAAAGAGATGGTAATCCCAATTTCTAATAAACCAATTTGAAAAAATATTAAAGAAGGCAACAAAACGCCAATAGTCACTTTTACTCCGTCAGAGAAGTATTGTGT
>JACMNZ010000348.1 GCA_014378285.1 Pseudopedobacter sp. | reverse complement strand
TGTAAGGTTCTTAAGAATGATACCTCTTCCTCTAAAATGACCTTTTGGACAAAATCCTTTTGAAGGTAAAGTTCGTCAAAAACACCTTTAAATTGTTCAGCTAATAAGGGAACTAATTGGTTTAAGAATGGCTCTTTAAAGTTTAAAAAAGTATATGCGTATCTAACTGCCCTCCTTAAAATGCTACGTATAACATAACCTGCTTTATTATTTGAAGGTAACTGGCCATCAGCAATTGCAAAACTCACAGCTCTAACATGGTCGACCATAACACGCATTGCCACAGCTTCGCCCCAACCATCTGCAAAATCCAGCATTATTTCTACGCTAGTTTCCGATGATTCTTTTATCTCAGAATTATATTTTATTCCGCTCTTTTCAGCAATAAACTGAATCATCGGTTGAAAAACGTCTGTATCGTAATTAGACGTTTTATTTTGAATGATACGCACCAAACGTTCAAAACCCATTCCCGTATCTACATGCTGTGCTGGTAAAGTTTTTAAGCTACCATCTTTTTGACGGTTAAACTGCATAAAAACATTATTCCAGATTTCTATTACCAAAGGATCATCAGCATTTACTAAAGTCGCTCCAGAAACTTTCTCTCTATCTTCATCACTTCTGCTATCAAAATGGATTTCAGAACATGGCCCACAAGGTCCAGTTTCTCCCATTTCCCAAAAATTATCTTTTTTATTTCCTAAAAGGATTTTATCTTCATCTACGTATTGGCTCCAAAAATCATAAGCTTCTTGGTCTTTAGGTAAACCTTCTTTTTCGTCGCCCTCAAAAATGGTGACATATAATCTATCCTTTGGTAGTTTGTAAACTGCTGTGAGTAATTCCCAGCTCCATTCGATGGCTTCCTTTTTAAAATAATCGCCAAAACTCCAGTTACCCAACATCTCAAACATGGTATGATGGTAGGTATCGATACCTACTTCTTCCAAATCATTATGTTTTCCAGAAACACGCAAACATCGTTGGGTATCCGCAACACGAGAATATTTAATTGCCGCTTCGCCGAGAAAAAGATCTTTAAACTGGTTCATCCCTGCGTTGGTAAACATTAAAGTTGGGTCGTTTTTAACAACAATTGGTGCAGAAGGAACGATTTGATGTTCTTTTGATTTAAAAAAATCTAAAAATTGTTGACGAATTTCTTTGGCGGTCATACTCATAAGCCGCAAATATAATTAGATTAAGAAATTTTAAAGGAGTTTTTTGTTGGTTAATAATCTATTTATGGTTCGGTATTAAATTGGTTTAATAAATCCTTAAATATTCTGCGCTATTACAAAACCACAAGCCCACGCCCATTGAAAATTATAGCCACCCAGCCAGCCTGTTACATCCACACATTCGCCACCAAAATATAGACCTGCTACTTTTTTAGATTCTAAGGTTTTAGAAGAAAGTTCATTGGTATCAATTCCACCACGCATTACTTCTGCTTTATCATAACCTTTATCGCCAGCTGGTTTTACCTTAAAGTGATGGATAAAATCTTCTATCGCAATAAAATCCTCTTTGTTTAAGGATGCTAGATTTTTATTGATTGGAAGAAAAGTTACCAATGCGTCTACAAATTTTTTGGTGTAGAATAAATTCAAAAAGTTTGAAAGCATTTTTTTGCCATTTACAGCTCGCTCATTTTCAATCAATTCTATAATATTTTGATTTGGCAATAAATCAATTTCGATTTTCATACCAGGTTTCCAATAAGAAGAAATTTGGAGAATTGCGGGTCCGCTTAAACCCCAATGCGTAAATAAAATATTCTCTTCAAAACTAATTTCTTCATTACTTACAATGGCTTTCATAGAGTTTCCTGATAGGCTTGCGTACCAAGCTTCCTCTTTTCCGGTAATAGTTAAGGGAACCAAAGCTGGCGCAGTTTGGTGAATATTCAATCCAAATTGTTTGGCGATTTTTATGGAGAAATCTGTTGCTCCCATTTTAGCTATCGGTAAACCGCCACTTGCCATTACAACTTTTGAAGCAGTTATTTTAATGATTTTCCCGTTTTGTTCATAAGTGATTTCAAAACCTTCTGTTTTTTGTAAAACCGATTTAACATCAGCGCTAAGCGTAATTTGTTGGTCTAATTGCTCACATAAATCGATGAAAATATTGACAATGTCTTTTGCTTTATTACTCGTTGGAAACAGTTGACCTAAAGTTTTTTCCTGCCCAATAATCCCGTAAGTTTCAAAGAATGAAATGGAATCTTCTACCGTCCATTGAGATAACGCTGATTTAGAAAAGTGAGGGTTATTTGAAATAAAATTTTTATCCGTTGTATAGAGATTAGTATAATTACATCTTCCGCCACCTGAAATTAAGATTTTTGCTCCAACCTGATTATTTTTTTCTAAAATTAATGTCCGTTTGCCTAAATAACCAGCTTGTACGGCACACATTAAACCACAAGCACCACCTCCAATTATTACCGCGTCAAAATCAGGTTGAATCATTCGGCAAAAATGAGATTAATAAAGAGAATTTACTACAGGGTACACAGAGTTTTTTTTTGCCACTAATTACAAAAATTTTGACTAATCAAAATTTAATTAAAATTATTTCACTACTGCATTTGATAAGAAACCCTGCTAATCTTTAAATCCTGTAAATCAAAATTCAGAGAATTTAACCCCAAAGAATACAAGAAATTTTCTCATAGAAAGCAAGGCTGTTTTTATCATCATTAAGGCATTAAGAAAAATTTATTGTAATATTTATTGAAAGACGGGAATTTTACAAACTTGAAATCCTTAAAACACTAATACAAACAATTTATTCACAAATAGCTTATAAGTTTTAATACTATAAATCATCACTATTATTAACTTTGGAGCATGGCGGAAGCAAATACCATTACCGAATTTGGAAAAGTACTGATATTTTTAATTACTGGATTAATAGCCGTTGGTTTTGCTTTTTTTGTGAATAAACTGATTGCACCACATAAGCCAAATCCAGAAAAAAATAGCTCTTATGAATGTGGTGAAGAACCCATTGGTAATTCTTGGATTCAGTTTAACAGCCGTTTTTATGTAATTGCCTTGATATTTTTATTGTTTGATGTAGAGATGGTTTTCGTTTTTCCTTGGGCAACAATCTTTGCAGATAAAGCTTTGATTGCCCAGGATGCCCGTTGGGGATGGTTGGCGTTTTCAGAAATGTTAATTTTTATTGGGATTTTACTGTTAGGATTGGTTTATGTTTGGCGAAAAAAAGATTTAGATTGGATTAAGCCTTCAATTTTTATACCTAAAACGGATTCAAAGATTCCGCTAACAGCTTACCAAAACATCAATCAAGAAAAATATATTCCTTTTAAAAATAAAGTGGCTTTCGCCGATAAACCATTAGTAGCGGAAGTTCAAACCATTGCAAAACCAAAATTTGTCCCAAGATTTAAAAAACCATGAGTTTAGAAAGACAATTAGAAAATACTGGTGTTGTGGTCACTAAACTTGATGATTTAATGAATTGGGCTCGGCTTTCTTCATTATGGCCTTTAAGTTTTGGATTAGCCTGTTGTGCAATTGAGATGATGGGTTCTATGGCTTCCAATTTTGATTTGGATAGATTTGGAGTTTTCCCAAGACCTTCGCCACGCCAAGCAGATGTAATTATCATAGCAGGTACGGTTACCTTTAAAATGGCCGAACG
>JACMNZ010000347.1 GCA_014378285.1 Pseudopedobacter sp. | reverse complement strand
CACCAAAAACTTAATACCTAAAACTTACCATAAAAAACTCACCACCTAAAACTCACCACCTAAAACTTTCAATCTTTTATTTACATTAGTTTATGGAATTGCCTTATCAACAGAAATTTACAATCAAAGCTTGGGCAGAAGAAGACCGTCCCAGAGAAAAGTTATTGCAACATGGCAGAAGAACACTTTCTGATGCAGAATTGATAGCAATCCTAATTGGTTCAGGTTCTGTAAAAGAATCTGCTGTAGAACTCAGTAAAAAAATACTCCATTCTTGCCAAAACGATTTGAATTTATTGAGTAAACTTTCTGTTGCAGAACTTTGCAAGTTTAAGGGAATTGGTGAAGCAAAGGCCATATCTATTATTGCAGCTTTAGAATTAGGAAGGCGAAGAAAGGAAATTGAATTGCCTCCTGTAGAAAAGATTAACTCATCAAGGGATATTTTTAATACATTATCTCCTTATTATAAAGATTTGCCTCATGAAGAGTTTTGGATATTGGTTTTAGCAAAATCAAATAAACTCACACATAAAATTTTGATTTCTAAAGGCGGACAAGCGGGGACAGTAGTTGATTCTAAAATTGTTTTTAAAGCCGCTTTAGAGAATAATGCCGCTAATATTATATTAACCCACAATCATCCCTCTGGTAATTTGCGCCCCAGTCATGAAGATATATCCTTAACAAAGAAATTGGTTGCTGCCGGTAAGCTTTTGGATATTGGTGTTTTAGACCACGTAATAATTACCGATGATGCCTTTTACAGTTTTGCAGACGAGGGTTTGATGTAAGCTATCTTATTTTAGCTATTTTTGAATAAAACACAAAAAGATGCAATTCTCTGATTTAGATCTAGATAAAACATATTCTTATGCAGATTATTTACAATGGCAATTTGACGAGCGTTTGGAGTTGATAAAAGGAAAAATCTTTAAGATGACCCCTGCACCAAATCGGTCACATCAAGATGTTTCAATTAATTTGACTAGTAAACTTTACAATTTTTTAAACAATGATAAATGTAAAGTTTATTCCGCTCCGTTTGATGTTCGTTTACCTAAGAAGTCAATTTCTGATAAAGAAGTATATAATGTATTGCAGCCTGATATTTGTGTAATCTGCGATTTATCAAAATTAGATGATAAAGGTTGTATCGGTGCCCCAGATATTGTAGTAGAGATTCTTTCTCCTGGAAACAGTAAGAAGGAGATGAGCAACAAATTTGATGTCTATCAAGAATCTGGTGTAAAAGAATATTGGATCATTAGCCCTATTGAGAAAACATTAACAAATTATATTTTGCATGAAGATGGCTTATTTTATGCCAACCGTCCGTTTATTGAAGACGATTTGTTTACGACAGTTATTTTGCCAGGGTTTGAAATGAAAATGGCCGAAATATTTGAATAGCTACAAATTTGTCTGATTTTGGATTAGTGAGATTTTAAGATTAATAGGATTATACCTATCGGAAGAAAGTATTATTTAAATTAGTTTTCATTGATGTAATTAGAGAAAAAATAATCTCCCGCAGATTTCTCTGATCTTCGTAGAGCGATATGATAAAAGATATATTGCCTTCATCTATGTGAACTTTGCGCACTCTGCGGTTAAATTGTCTGAACTATGATTTATT
>JACMNZ010000346.1 GCA_014378285.1 Pseudopedobacter sp. | reverse complement strand
AGAAATCAGGATATTTTTTACTGCGGTAATGTTTTTTACCCGTATTCCCTGCCCTACTTTTACTGATCATAACCCTGAGTATTTAAATAGGTCTTCCAAATACTTCACCTTAATAGGGATATTAATTGGCGCTTTATGTGGATTATCTTTTTGGTTAGCTGTTCAGGTTTTCTCTCCTACAATATCTATTTTACTAAGTTTTGTGGTTTCCATGTTACTCACAGGCGCTTTTCATGAAGATGGTTTGGCCGATGTTTGTGATGGCTTTGGTGGTGGATGGACAAAACTGAAAATACTAGACATTATGAAAGACTCTAGAGTTGGGACTTTTGGTTTGGTTGGATTAGGTTTAACGCTAGCATTAAAATTTGTTGCATTGGGTGAAATTTCAATCAATATGATGGTTGCGGTTTTAATTAGCGGGCATGCAATAAGTCGCTTAACATCTGTTTCTTTAATTTATACAGATGAATATGCTAGAGAAGATTTACTAAGTAAGGCAAAACCATTAGCCACAAAAATGTCTAATCTTGATTATTTTATTGCCGTTTTATTTGGACTCTTACCTTTATTACTTTTAAGAAACTTTTGGGTGTTTTTAACGATAATTCCTTTGGTCTTAGTAAAACTGTACTTTTCAAAGTATTTTAAAAAATGGATTGGTGGTTACACAGGCGATTGTTTAGGCGCAGTGCAGCAAATTGCAGAGGTAGTTTATTATTTAAGTTTGATTTTAATATTTAAGTATTTATCATAGCAGAACAATTGTATAGGAGCGTTAACTACCGCAAAAGTGTGTCCGCCAATGTGCGGGCAAGCTATTTATTAACCATTGGCGGATAAAAAATATAGAGTAGAACTTGTATAAACACCATTAAATAATCAATCATAAAAAATGAATATTTATCTCATTAGGCATACGGCGGTTTATAACCCTACTAAATTGTGTTACGGGCAATCGGAAATCCCCTTAGAAGAGAACTTCACCATTGATTTTGATTGGATTAAAGACCATTTGAATATAGAAGATGTGGTCTATTATTCTAGTCCGTTTAGAAGATGCACTAAATTAGCGGCTTTTTTAAGTGATGATAATTTTGAAATTGATCAGAGGATAAGCGAATTAAATTTCGGTGATTGGGAAATGAGAGCGTGGGATACCATAAATGCTGAAGATTTAAATCCTTGGATGGAAGATTTTGTGAATTATAGGATAAAAAATGGAGAGAATTTTAAAGATCTTTTTGAACGCAGTATTCAGTTTTTTGAGGATATTATAAAATTAGATAAACAAAATATAGTAATGGTTTGCCATGCTGGAGTAATCCGCTCTATCATTTCTTATATTTTAGATTTCCCTTTAGAAAAAGCCTTTAACCTGCAGGTTGATTATTCTTCAATTTCTAAAATAGAATGCAATTTAAGAACTAAAAATAACAACTTAAAGTTCTCTAACATGACGGCTAGTAATATGAGCTAGCTTTTATAAATGAATTAAGAAAAGTCTCAATTAATTCAAATTAGTTTAAACATAAAAATTTATCTATCAGACAGGATTTTTTGCGTTAACGATTGAAGTGGCATCCTTTTTTTGCGCTAGCCATTTAGCAAATGGCAAAAAAAGATACAACGGAAAGCGTGTTAAAACGCTCAAAACATCTTTTTAAAAAAACAAACTATCAAATCCATTTCAATAATATCTAAATCTCTCAAAAAAAACAGTCATCTATCCATCAAATAGATAATTAAATGATTTTTAGGTTTTATATATAGGATGGTATTTGTAATTTCACATCAAATTTTTAGAAGATGAACATTCACGAATATCAAGGTAAACAAATTCTTAAGAGTTTTGGGGTACGCATACAAGAAGGTATTGTGGCCGATACGCCAGAACAAGCTGTAGAAGCTGCAAAAAAACTGAAAGAAGAATATAATTCTGATTGGGTTGTAATTAAGGCTCAAATTCATGCCGGTGGGCGTGGAAAAGGTGGCGGTGTTAAACTTGCTAAAAATTTAGAAGAGGTTAAGCAAAGGGCTACCGATATAATTGGTATGCAATTGATAACGCCACAAACTAGTGCCGAAGGCAAATTGGTAAGTAAGGTTTTGGTTGCCCAAGATGTTTATTATCCTGGAGAATCTGAAACTAAAGAATTTTATGTTTCTGTATTGTTAAACCGCTCTACAGGTAAAAATATCATTATGTATTCTACAGAAGGAGGAATGGATATTGAAGAGGTTGCAGAACATACTCCGCATTTAATTTTTAAAGAAGAAATTGACCCTAAAGTTGGCTTACAAGGTTTCCAAACGCGTAAAATTGCTTTTAATTTAGGCTTATCTGGTGCTGCTTTTAAAGACATGACTAAATTTATTGCTGCGCTTTACAAAGCTTACGAGGCAACAGATTCTGCAATGTTTGAGATTAACCCGGTTTTAAAAACATCTGACAATAAAATTTTAGCAGTTGATGCGAAAGTAAATTTAGATGATAACGCTTTATTCCGTCATCCTGAATATGCAGCAATGCGTGATACTTCTGAAGAAGACCCAACAGAAGTTGAAGCTTCTGCAAGTAACTTAAATTATGTGAAGTTAGACGGAAACGTAGGTTGTATGGTTAATGGAGCAGGATTAGCAATGGCCACGATGGATATTATTAAGATTGCTGGTGGAGAACCTGCAAACTTTTTGGATGTTGGCGGAGCGGCAAATGCAACAACTGTTAAAGCTGCTTTCCAGATCATTTTAAAAGATCCTAAAGTTGAAGCAATCTTGATCAATATTTTTGGTGGAATTGTTCGTTGCGATAGGGTTGCGCAAGGTGTGATTGATGCTTACAAAGAAATGGGCAATATTAGTGTGCCAATTATTGTTCGTTTACAAGGAACAAACGCCATAGAAGCTAAAAAATTGATAGATGATTCTGGCTTAAAAGTTTATTCTGCTATTTTATTAAAAGAAGCTGCTGATTTAGTTTCAGAAGTTTTAGCATAATATTAAAATTAATCTTTAAACAAAAAATCCCGATTGAAAAATCAGGATTTTTTGTTTAATAGGTTTTTTATAAAAGCTAACCTGCTGGAGTAATATGGTGTTTTGGTGTTTTACCCTTGTGTTCTTTATGTTCTCCTCTTTCTCCCATCTTTCCATCTCTACTTTCCATTTTTTCTTTTCTACTTTCCATTTTTTCTTTTTGTTCTGGCGTTAATGTAGATTTAAAAGACTCATGATTTCTTTCAGCAATTTCCTTATTTGATTTTGCCATTTCTTTTTGATCTTTATTTAGGGTTGGCTTTAATTTATTCGTTTTTTCTTTACGCGATAAACTCTTATCATACATAATTGCTTTTTGGTCAGCATTTAAAGAAGATTGAAATTTATCTTTATTTGCTTTTTCACTTTCATGGTTTGCTTTCATTTGCGATTTTTGGGCGTCTGTCAAATCCATATTACCTCTATGATGATGTTCTTTTTCTGTACTTGTAGTTGTTTTGGTTGCTTGCGCAACAGAGTTTAAGGCTAAACCTAAAACCAATGCAGTGGATAATGTTAATCCTTTTACTAAATTTTTCATATTCTATCTATTTTAATTTATTTAAATGTTTGTTATTAGGAAGGCAAACTGAATAAAAGGTTTAATCGACTACCATTATTTAATCTTTATTTAACATAAATTAACAAATAACTAAACATTAGCTACTTTAAAAGAATGTACCTCTATCCTATCCCAAACACTTTCTAAAATATAGATTTCATTTTGTTTCCATTTATGAAAATCATCATCATTAGCAAATTGTAAAACGATTGTAGATCCAATCATAGCACCATTATCGTTTAACATTGCCCCACCTAAAACAAAATTCCCGTTTTCTTTAAGTTGTTTAGCACCTGCTAAATGTTCATTTCTAACTTTTAATCTTCTTTCTTGAGCATTGCTATCAGCTGCATCCCAAGCAATTATTAAGTATTGTTTCATATATTTAAGGCATTAAAATTGTT
>JACMNZ010000051.1 GCA_014378285.1 Pseudopedobacter sp. | reverse complement strand
TTTCCTCAAAGTTTATTTTTACTTTATAAATATTCATGCGGTTGCAAAAGTAGTAAATTATTTATGGCTCAAATCAGGTGATTGATACATTTTTACTATGTCTTGACTTACGGTTGCATACAAGTTTTGAAGTTGAGGATTATTTTTTAATAATTCTAAATGTTTATTGATAGTGATTTTATCATTTCTTTTAGCAGGCCCGGTTTGTACCGCAATAGGCGAATTTAGCATCGCTTTTTGAGCAGTTTCTATAATCAAGGGTCGCAATAATTCAAAACTTAAATCAGTATCCTGAACCAACTTTTCTGCAATTGCATAAAAATGATTGGTAAAATTGCAGGCAAAAACAGCCGAGACATGAATACGCATCCTTTTTTCTGAATTTACTTTTTCTACTTTTTGCGATAATTGTTTAGCGATCATCAATAACTGTTCTTCTGCTCGATAATGATTGGCTTCTATCAAAAGTGGAATTGTAGAAAAATCTAGGTCATGATCTTTAGAAAAAGTTTGCAAAGGATATAAAACTCCGCAATTTTGAGCATGTTTTTCTAAAACGGATAAACCAGTAGAGCCTGATGTATGTAAAATTAATTGTTGTTGGTTTAAAACTGGTATCTGAGAGACAACGTTTTCAATCGCACTATCGCTTACAGCTATAATCACTACATCAATTTGACTATTCAAATCGGAAATCTGAGAAATAGAATTAGCTCCAATCTCTAAAGCTAAATCAATTGCATTTTGATGATTACGACTCCAAACTTGTTTTATGGGATAACCAGCCTTTATCAATGCCTTAGAAATATGCATCGCCACATTCCCGGCACCAAGAAGTGCTACTTTCATGCAGTTTTAACTTCTTTTGCCCTTCTAAAAATAGATAGCAAAAATCCAATGACCATGATGATTGTACCTCCCCAAAACAAGTTGATGTAAGGGAAAGTGATTGCTTTTAATACAATCCAATCCTTTTTATCTTCTTTGGGTTTTTCGTAAACCGTTAGCTCAAGTTTATCTTTTTCAGGTAAAATATTGGTAAATCTTAGTTTTAATCCTGCTTCATCCACTTTTTTACCGAAATCTACTTTCGTATTTCCTTTAATCAAGAAAATGGGTTCTGTTTGGTATTTTAAATTATTGGCCTCTACCTCTAAGTTCATTCCTATTGCAACATCACCTTTGGTTAAAGTAATATCTTTAATAATTGCATTTTTATTTATTGATTTAACAACTAAAAAACCTTCTCTAAACCTTATCGTATCGCCAACGGAAACTTCATGTACAATCGGTTTTAGATAATTCTCATCATCAGAATGGCCTTCGTGATCATCATGTCCGTTCTCTTTCAAAGGCACACTACTAACGTGTGTATAAACATCATGCAGCAAATAATGCTTAGTATCTGGCGATGCAATAATTTGCTTCATCTTTGCGTTTTGCTGGGCATTTGGATAAAGGTTAAAATTCTCTTTCACCTTACCTTCTTCATTAATCACTTTATAATTTACTCTGTAATAAGTATTCACACCCGAAGTAGAATCGCCCATGTAAGTAACAGTATATTCAGCCATTTTTGTAGGCTCGTTTTTATAAAGGATAATATTTTCTCGAGGATTATTATTCTTTGCAAATTCATCGCCAAAGCCTATGCCCGTATTATTTGTAGAAATTATCTTATTGTTTGCGGCAGCAATTAAAGCTCCTACTAGGAGTAACGCAAAACCAATGTGGGCGACCGCTGATCCTGATAATTTCCATTTTCCTTTAAAAGCTTCTCCTAATAATTTTGCATTACATAGGATAGAAAAAATAGCCGCCCAAGTCAACAGAACATACATTACGTTTTGATAAATATGAGTAATGTAAACTACAATTGCAGTTAATAAAATAGCCATTACAAAAGATACACTTACGCTGATTAAAAACTTACGAACGTCTGTTTTCTTGTATTTTAGAAATTGTGAAAAAGCAGAGATACTAGCTATCGCAAAAGCAAAAGCGATTTGCCATTTATTATAATGTTGGATAACATTTGTTGGAGGTGCAATTGATGAACCAAATATCTTATTATAAACTGGGATAGAAGTAGTAGCAATAATCTGTATACAAGAAACCACCAAAACGATAGCACCTATAAATAACCAAAACTCCCTAGAATATGTATCCTCATCTTTTTTGGTGATGGGAAGTTTTTTCCAATTGATCACAATCAACACAGTTGCCAAGATGATGAAGGCAAACATGTAAATCAATAATTGACCACTCATTCCTAAATCTGTAAAAGCATGTACGGAAGTATCTCCTAAAATCCCACTTCTGGTTAAGAAAGAAGCATAAAGCACTAAAATAAAACTAATGATAATTAAGAAAATAGCGGTAAAATAAGAATGACCAGAATTTTTATAAGCAATCATTACGTGTACACCTGCAATTAGCGTAAGCCAAGGAATTATAGAAGCATTTTCTACTGGATCCCAAGCCCAAAAACCACCAAAATTTAAAGCTTCATAAGCCCAAAAAGAACCCATAATAATTCCTGTACCTAAAACCATTACTGCAAACAATGCCCAAGGTAAAGCTGGTTTAATCCAATCAGAATATCTTTTTGTCCATAAAGCAGCAATTCCATAAGCAAATGGAACAACCATAGATGCAAAACCCAAAAATAAGGTTGGAGGATGTATCACCATCCAATAATTTTGCAATAACGGGTTTAATCCATTGCCATCTTGTATCAAGCTTAGATAATCCGCTCTTGAGAATATTGGCGCTTCCATAGCATCCCTTAATAATATAAAAGGCGATGATCCAATCTTTGCTCCAAAAACCTCAACCCCAAGAATCATGGTGGCCAAGAAAACCTGAGAAAGAGAGATAACTGTCATTACGCTGTTTTCCCATGATTTTGCTTTTGCAATCACGATACAACCTAAGACACCTTGCCAAAAAGTCCAAAGCCAAAAACTACCTTCTTGTCCTTCCCAAAAACAAGATATGATATAATAAACAGGTAGAGTTTTAGAAGAATGAGCCCAAGCGTAATGGTACTCAAAATAATGGCTGTAAATAATATAAAATAAACAAACTCCAACGCCAATAACCGCTAACAAATTTAAGCGATAAGCCAATCGGGCTAATTTAGTCCAAGATAAATCTAGTTTATCTTTGGCAATGGTTGCAAAATAATAGCTGAATAAAGCTATTAAAGAAGTTCCAAAAGAAAGAACTATAAAGAACTGGCCTATTTTACCAGGCAACAGGTGTTCGCCTGCGTATTGTATATCCATTAAAAAAATTAAATTTTAGCCTGTGTGTTGGCTTTATATTCAGTAACCTCAATTTTATCTTGAGTATATTTAGAAGGGCATTTCATTAAAATCTTATTGGCCTGAAAGGAACCGCCGCTCATTTGACCAGTCAAAACAATTTGTTCTGATTTTTCAAAATCTTGAGGTTTAGTTCCTGTAAATTCTACTTTACACTCTTTCCCTTTATTATCAATCATATAAAAAGAAAAATAGTTTGCATCTTGCTGAGGATTATAAACCATTTCTTTAGATTTATTTAATTTACCTACCACGTGAAGCTCTTTTTGTGTTTCTTTGGCCTCAGAAAAAGAACCATAAGTGCTACTATCAGCGTAAGTACTCATTATTACACCAATAGCAATTGCTATAATGATCATCCCAATAATTGAACTTTTTTTCATAACGATTTATCTTGGATAATTAATGATACAAAAATACGAAACCCGAATGGTAAGAATGAATTATAACAAGAATGTTATCTATTAAGAACCTTTCTAAATAAGATTATTTAGAAAGATTAAATTTTTATAAAATATTGATTTATAAATTGTTACATCATAATATTGTGATTAAGGACGTTGCCCCAAAACAAACCCAAATCGCAGATGAAGTTTAAGTATATCTTTTTTTGTAGATAATTAAAAAAATCCTATTGGACCATTGATGGAGACGCCAATTATTCTTTAGCCTAAATAAGTAAAATGTAATTTTCACTACTTTTCCATTGTATTTGACAAGGTTCTGAAAAAATTAATCATGCTTGATATACATCCACAATTTATTAACGATACCGCGGGAGATCTTGCCTCAAAAAAAATTCGATAGGATTATGGAAGAACTAGAGGATTTTGAAGATGTTTGCCTGTATGACGAAGCCAAGAAAAACGATACGGGAGAAAGAATCCCGATGGAGCAAGCTTTTAGAGGAAAAGCGCAAAAACAAATTATAATGCGCTATTCTTTAGATTTTAGTAAAAAAGCTTTTAAAGAATTAGAAAAAATTAATGACCCTATATACTCTAATATAAAAATAGCAATATCAAATCTTACACAAAACCTCGCCCGTAAGGGTATATTAAACTAAAAGACAGAAAAGGTTATAGAATTAGTAATTATAGAGTTATATATGATATTCTTGACGATAAACTCATTATAGAAATTATAGCCTTTAGGACATAGAAAAGATATTTATAATTAACCTCAAAATTATTGGTACTGGTGAAGATGCATTTAATTTATTGAATGCAAAAAATATCACCATAAAAAATTGTCGTGTAGAGTATGTAGGAAGCGAGGCTTAATAAATTTCTTTTTTTGTCATCTATCCCAAATATTCTTCTGTGTTAAACTAATCTTATCTTCAAAAAACAACCTTGTGCTGTTTTCAAAAGCACTCGTTTTATCTGAAACGAAGAAATTATACTTGGGTTTTTGATTGCTTGTATTTAATAGATTTAATTCAGAAAGTTTATTTTTAACATCTTCTGCAACAATTTCTGCAGTGTTTAAAATCTCCACTTTCCCTTTAAAAAATTCATTAATTTCTTTTTTAATTAATGGATAATGGGTACAAGCTAAAATTAATGAATCTATTTTTTTGAGTTTTGGAGATGATAAATAAGCGTTAATAATGGTTTTACTGATGTTATTTTCAAAAAAACCTTCTTCAATCATAGGGGCTAACAATGGAGTAGCTAAAGATTGAACATGAACGCCAGAAATATTCTCTTTTAACTTTTTAGCATATATATCTGACTTGATGGTAGCTTTGGTTGCTATTACACCTATTCTTTTAAAATTAGGTTGTGTTTTACAAAAAGAAACCACAGGGTCAATCACGTTTAAGATTGGTAATTTATCTCCTAAAAATTCTTTTAAATCAAGATATCCTAAAGATGAAGCTGTATTACAAGCAATTACAATAGCTTTACAATTTTGAGCTTGCAAAAACTTTCCAATTTTTAAGCTAAAATATTTTATCGCCTCCGCACTTTTATCGCCGTAAGGCATGTGTGCGGTATCTCCAAAATAAACTAAATTCTCGTGTGGTAAAACCTGACGTAAAGCATTAGCTACGGTTAAACCGCCAATTCCTGAATCAAAAATACCTATTGGACTTTGCATTTTTTCTTTTGCTAAATACTAAAAGCAGAAGGCTTAAAGCTATTAAACGAAAATACTAATTTAAACTAGAAACGTAATTCAATAAGATTTTTTTTAGCGGTAATTTTAAGACTTACCAAGTTTTTTAAACTTGGTAAGTCTATAAAATAAAAATGCGAAATAGATTATTAACCTACTTCGCATCAGCTTTTAGCTTTTGACCTTATCTTATTTTAGGCCTAATTTAATTTTTACATCTGGCATAATATTGATGCCTCCGTCAAAGTAAACAATACCTGGTTGTGTAGTATCAAAAACATAAGAATAGCCTTTTTCTTTAGCTACAACTCTTACTGCATCTTCTGCTTTCTTTAAAATTGGATCGTATAATTCGCTTCTTTTCTTTTCGAAATCCTCTCCTGCTTTTGCTTGAAATTCTTCAATACGTTTTTGTAAATCTTGAATTTCTTTAACTTTTGCATCTTTTAAAGCATCGCTCAAAGTTTTTTCTGCACCTTGAAAAGCTTGTACTTTTGTTTGATACTCTGTGTACATTGTTTTTCCGTCTGCATCTAAAGAAGCTTTAAAAGTTTCTAATTGTTTATCTGCATTTACAACCTCTGGCATAGATTTAATTAACTCGGCAGAATTAATGTGTGCAATTTTTTGTTGTGCACTTACTATATTACCAACAAATAATAATCCTCCAGCTACTAATGCAATCTTAAATAATTTTTTCATTTTCGTTAATTGTATGTTTAATTTGATTTACTATTTTTAAATATTTATCGCTAATTAGCAAATGTTCCGGGTTTGTATCCCAGCCTTGTTATTATATCATTGGTAACATTAAAGTTAGCCCTACCAAAAAGCAAATTTACTGAGCTTTTATCTAAAATCATATCAATATTCTCTTTATTTGCATATTCTTCAATTGTTTTGCCTACTCTTTCTTGTATGGGTTTTATCAATCTTAGTTTTTGCTTGTAAAGTTCGCCCTCAAATCCAAATTTGGATTGTTGCAAATTTTTAGCATCGGTTTCTTTTTGCAAAATATCTACTTCTCTTTTCTTCCTCATATCTTGAGTTAATAAAACTTGATCTGCCTGATATTCTTTTTGCATTTTTTCTACTTCTGTAAACTTATCGTTAATCTCACTCTGCCATTTTTCTGACATCGCATTTAGCTGTTTTTGTGCAGATGAATATTCTGGTATGTGCTGTAAAACATACTCGGCATCTACAAAAGCCAAACGTTGTGCATTAGCAGTTACGCTAGCAATAACGAGGAAGATACAAATACCGATATACTTTTTCATCTTTTTTACAATTTGATGTGGATGCATTAATTAAAACCACCTAGCTGTTGTGCAATACTAAAGTGGAACTGACCTTTGTTTGCAGCTGCGTTACCAGGAATAGCATCAAATCCATAACCATAATCAATACCTAACAAACCAAATATGGGTAAGAAAATCCTTGCACCAACACCCACTGATCTTTTAACATTAAACGGATTAAACTCACTAAACCTATTCCATGTATTACCACCCTCGGCGAAAGCTAAAACAAACACTGTTGCAGATTGATTTAAGGTAATTGGATGCCTTAATTCTAACACATATTTGTTAAAGATTGGACTACCAGCGGTTGTAATTGAGCCTTCTGGCACAACAGAATTGTTAGCATATCCTCTTAATCCTATTACTTCTGAACCCTGTAAGAAATCAAATCCTTGCAAGCCATCTCCACCTAATTTGAATCTACCAAATGGTGCTTGCCCAACTTCTTGGTTATAATAACCTATAAATCCAAATTGAGCCTGGGCTTTTAGTACTAACTTACCATATACTTTTTGAAAAAACTGAGACTCAAATTTCCATTTATGATATTCGGCAAATTTGTATTTATCTGAGGTTGATATATTGTTATAGTTTTTTCCGTTAAAAGAAGAGTATGGTAATGTTGCTTGAACTGTAAATTTTATGTTAGAGCCTGATGTTGGAAAAATGGGCACATCAATTGAATTACGGCTTAGCACTTGGCTTAAACTTAAATCATAAGAATCTCCATTCTCAAATAAATACCCAGCGTAATTATTCAATTTAAACTGTTGCAGATTAGCTGCATAATCTATTCTGAAATAATCATCAGGGAATTTTAATTGCTGGCCTAAGCTAAATGTCAAGCCATTTAACCTAATCTTTTGTAAAGATGGATTTCCTCTGGATAAACCATTGCTTTGCAAAGATGTAAATGCGCTAATACCGAAATAAATAGGCTTTTTGCCTCCAAACCATGGTTCAGAAAAAGAGAAACTGTATGATTGGTAAAATTTACCATTAGTTTGTCCTCTAATGCTTAGTTTTTGTCCATCGCCCCTAGGCAAGGGCTTATACTCTTTTAAATTGAAAAGATTTTTTGCAGAGAAATTGTTAAAAGTAAGGCCTAAAGTACCCACTACCCTTCCACCTCCAAAACCACCTGAAAGTTCTATCTGATCAGAAGGTTTTTCTACAACCGTATATTGGATATCAACTGTACCATCTGCTGGATTTGGGATTGGTTTAATATCAATCTTTTGTTCATCAAAATTACCTAACTGGGATATTTGCCTTTGAGAACGAACTAATAAATCTTTAGAGAATTTTTGACCAGGTTTAGTCCTAATCTCTCTTAAAACAACTTTATCATTGGTTACATCGTTACCTTTTAAAATAATTTTATTGATGGTGTATTGTGGACCTTCATAAATCCTGATTTCTAAATCAACCGTATCATTGTAAATACGTGTTTGAACAGGATCTGCATTGAAAGTTAAATAACCATCATTTAAATAAATTGATGAAACATCATCACTAGATGGGCTGCTTCTTAAAGTTTTTTCTAGTTTAGCTTCACTAAAAACCTCGCCTTTTTCTATTTTTAAAATTTGCTTTAAAAGCGATGATGGATATTTCGCATTTCCGGCAAACGTAATATTACCGAAATAATATTTAGGTCCTTCATGTAATTTAATGTCTATATTTATTGATTTATCATTGAACCTATAAACAGAATCAGAAATTATTTCTGCATCGCGATAACCTTTTTCTCTCATTTTGGCAATCATGGTTTCTTTGTCTTCTTCATACTTATCCTTTAAGAATTTACCCGAACCAAAAATTTTATACCAAGCCATTTCATGCGTCTTTTTCAGAAACTTTTTTAGCTTAGCATCAGAAAAATCTTTATTCCCATCTATATTGATAGCATTAACCTTAACCTTACTCTTTTTATCTACTATTACGTTTACAATCCTGCTATTTACATCAGAAGTATCGTTAACAGGCATCACCTTAACCGTTGTGTATAAGTAACCTTTCTCGTAAAAATGTTTTGTTATAATGGTGTTAATAGTATTCTTTAAGTTCTCATTAACAATCTTACCTTTTTGCTTGTTCAGCTTTTCTTGTATATCTGTAGTTTCACTTTTTGTTAAACCTTTCAATACTATCCTAGAAACCCTTGGAAGTTCTACTAAGTTGATATCAAAAAATATAGAATCTCCACTAATATGATTGATATTTAAAGAAACATCATCAAATAAACCTTGAGCCCAAAGATTTTTTACTGCTCCTGAAGTTGCCTCGCCAGGAACTAAAATACGATCACCAACTGCTAATTTTGTAATGGTTATTAATACAGATTTGTCTAAATATTTAACGCCATTTACTTCAATACCTCCAATTGTATATTCTTTAGGGTTTAAATAATCTAAGTCTTTAGATTTATTTTCAGCACTTGGTCTTAATGCTGGAAATTGTGCAAATCCTTTTACGCTAACCGTAATTAGGAATATGATTAATAAAAAATTCTTCATTTATTTAATTATGGCGGCTAAATTACTTCTATTCTTTGTTAAATTTTGTTAAAAGTAAAATTTAGGTAAGCTGCTCGCTGGTTAGGCCGAAACGGCGTTCTCTTTGTTGATAATTGTATACTGCTTCAAAAAGGTCTTCTCTTCTAAAATCTGGCCATAGCTTAGGTGTAAAGTATAATTCGGCGTAGGCCAGCTGCCATAACAAATAATTGCTAATGCGATGCTCACCGCTAGTCCTGATCATTAGTTCTGGATCTGGCAAATTATGGGTAGAAAGGTATTTTTCAAATAACTTTTCGTCTATATCTTGTGGTTTTATTTTACCTGCAGCGGTATCTGTAGCTATTAGTTTTGTAGCATTTAAAATCTCCCACCTGCTGCTGTAAGAAAGTGCTAAAGTTAAAGTTAAGCGTGTATTTCCGGCTGTTTTAGCTATAGCCTCTTGCAACTCTTTATAACATCTTGCTGGTAAAGATTGTAAATCGCCAATGGCATTTAAACGCACATTGTTTTCCATTAGTGTTTTAGTTTCCTTATTTATGGTACTCACTAAAAGTTCCATCAAAGCGGTAACCTCTAATTTTGGACGGTTCCAATTCTCTGTAGAAAAAGCATACATTGTTAAATTCTCTATACCCACTTCGGCCGCACCTTCTACTGTATCACGTACAGCTAAAACACCATTTTTATGACCGAAAACCCTCATCTTGCCTTTTTCCTTTGCCCATCTCCCATTACCATCCATAATTATGGCAACATGTTTGGGTAATTTATCAAGACTTAATTTTTCTCTAAAACTCATTTATTTTGATCGATATTTTACTTTTAAAAGTAACAATTTTGGCTCACAAAGGTATAAGATAAGGTTATACCCACAAACACATATCCATCCTTTTTTCTAAAAT